>CAZVPJ010000093.1:0-7295 GCA_964629035.1 uncultured Thiotrichales bacterium
TGGATCTTGATAAACTCTTGCAAGCATTTTAGCCTCCTAACAATTGAGTAATTAACGTTGTTAGATTGAATATTTGGGCTCTTTTTAGCTTTTCAAGTAGGATTTTGGTTTTTTTGTGAATTTTTTATAAATTTCTTACGTAGCGGAACACTCAGACTTACCTAAACTCAAGCTGGCTTAATCTCAAATTGGGCTGCAGCACGGTTTTTTTGCACGGCATCGGGCGTGAAAATCTGACCATTCATCGCAAGATAAATTCCACAAGGTAAGTGTTGCGCGGCAGCGATAGCATAACCTATATTAAAAATAGCATCGGTATTACGAAAACGTGCGGGCTGCATCGCACCGGTTAGCACTATGGTTTTATCTTTTATATCACTCAGACGCTGTGCAGTATTAATCATGGTATCGGTACCATGGGTAATAAGAATATTTTCACAAGATTCTGCAGATACTTGTTGGAAGATGATTTCACGATCTTCATCTGTTATTTCTAAACTGTCTTTCTTAAGAATTGAAGCCACCTCAAAAGAAAACTTAACTAAAGCTTCTTTTAATATATTTCCTACTACAGGCTCGCCTATCTGAAATTCACTTAGTGCATCAAAATATACTTTGTCTATCGTGCCGCCCGTACAAAATACTTTTACTTGATGCTTTTTTGTATGCTCTTGGTTTGACATGTGTTTCCTACTTATATTTTATTCTATATTCTGAACTTGCTCACGCATTTGTTCGATTAAAACTTTTAAATCTACAGCCGCTTGTGTCGTTTCTATATCTGCAGATTTGGATGCCAAGGTATTGGCTTCGCGATTGAACTCTTGCATTAAAAAATCTAAGCGTCTGCCGATAGGATCTTTGCGGTCAAAAATAGTCTGCATTTCTGTTAAATGACTATCTAACCGATCTAGCTCTTCCGCAACGTCTAATTTTTGTGACGCGTACACTAATTCTTGTTCAAAACGTTGTTGATCCATATCAACGTCCAGCTCATCAATGCGCTGTTGTTGTTTTTGTTTAATTGCCTGCAAAACTTCCGGGTAATGATCTCGCACACGGCTAACAATAGCTTTTATTTCATTACAACGTTCTTGCAACATATTTTTTAAACGCTCACCTTCGGTGCCACGCATCTCAACAAGCTGCTCGGTTGCGTTTTTAAATAACGCTAGGCTTGTTGCATGAAAACTATTCATGTCCGTTTCTGCTGTTCGTACCACACCCGGCCAGGAGAGCAAATCTACCGCCTTTGCCGGAGTCGCTTGAGGGAGCTTTTTATTAACATGGTTAATCTGTTTGATAAGACTTTCTAGTAACGGTTCGTTAATCTCTAATGCAGCTGTTTGGGCCTCAGCTAGCTGATAGCGAAAAGTACAATCCACTTTGCCCCGCGCAAGTTTAGATTGTAGAAACTTACGCAACTGAGGCTCGATACGACGAATTTCTTCAGGCAAACGTAAATTAATTTCCAGGTAGCGATGATTAACCGAACGCAGCTCCCAGCTCACGTTACCCTGGTCACATACATCTTCTACTCGAGCAAATCCCGTCATACTACAAAGCATTTATTTATCCTTTTTAGAAACCCATGCTTTTCTAACAAGCACGACTACATTATAAGTTGAATTACAATCGAAATTTTTTGCGTATAATGCGCGACTCTTTGTAATTTCACCAGGTAGTGATATGAACTCTTCTTCTACATCGTCAGACACACCCATTACTCGACCCAGTGGTCGTCAGCCCGACCAAATGCGTGATATTACCTTTACTCGTAATTATACCAAGCATGCGGAAGGTTCGGTATTAGCAGAATTTGGTGATACCAAAGTTCTCTGCACTGCCAGTGTGACCGATCAAGTGCCAAGGTTTCTAAAAGGTAAAGGACAAGGCTGGATCACGGCAGAGTATGGAATGTTGCCGCGTTCTACCAATAGTAGAATGGGCAGAGAAGCATCTCGTGGTAAACAAGGCGGGCGAACACTTGAAATTCAGCGTTTGATTGGCAGATCTCTGCGTTCGGCAGTAGACCTGAAACAACTAGGCGAATATTCCATCACGATAGATTGTGACGTGATTCAGGCAGATGGAGGTACACGAACGACCTCTATTTCAGGTGGCTTTGTCGCGCTTTATGACGCTATTCAGAAAATGCTAGCTTCTGGAGATCTCAAAAAAGACCCTGTGACACATTACATTGCTGCGATCTCAGCTGGCATTTATAAAAATGTACCGGTCCTCGATCTAGATTATGCTGAAGACAGTGATGCAGAAACAGATATGAATATTGTTATGAATGACAAACAAGCATTTATTGAAATACAAGGCACTGCAGAGCAACAAGCTTTTACCCAAGAGGAGTTAAGCAGCTTATTAAGCTTAGGTGACAAAGGCATTCAAGAAATTATTCAACAACAAAAAACCTGTTTGCGATAATTTTTTATTTGATTAACTTTAATCTATTAGACAGACATGCGCCTGCTTTATGAATACTGAAAAAATTGTATTAGCCAGCGGAAATTCAGGAAAGTTAAGAGAAATTCAGGCTGTTCTGGATGAACAACGCTTTACCTTAATTAAACAATCAGAATTTAATGTTCCCGATGTTCCTGAAACGGGTACTACTTTTGTAGAAAACGCTATCATCAAAGCACGGCATGCTTCCAAACTTACCAAGCTACCCGCGCTTGCAGATGACTCCGGCATCGAAGTCGATGCGCTACATGGGGCACCAGGAGTATATAGTGCGCGTTATTCCGGCACCCATGGTGCGGATGATGCCAACAATACAAAACTGTTACAGGAAATGAAAAATGTTGCAGAAAATCAACGAACCGCCCGTTTTCAATGTGTAATTGTATTTATGCGCCATGCCGATGACCCAATGCCATTGATTTGTGAAGGCACTTGGGAAGGAAAAATATTACATGACGTATCAGGACCAAACGGTTTTGGTTACGATCCACTATTTTATGTGCCTACACATGATTGCTCTTCTGCGGAACTAGATCCTCATGAAAAAAATCGCATCAGTCATCGTGCGCAAGCACTACAAAAGTTAATCACCCAATTAAAATAAGTTGATACAAGCAGGCGTTGAACTAGATTGAGCACACGTCATGATGTTCAAATAAACGATACATGAATGACATGAGCAAACGTGATGACCGCGTGCCATTATCGCTTTATGTGCACATACCATGGTGCATAAAAAAGTGTCCCTACTGTGATTTTAATTCTCATGAGATACAACATTCGCTGCCTGAAGAGCAGTATGTTGATGCATTGATTCTTGATCTAATACAACAAGCTAAAAGCGTTCAAGACCGTCCAGTGATTAGTGTATTTATTGGTGGCGGCACACCCAGCATTTTTTCTGCCAAGAGCATTAAGCGTCTTATGGATGCGATTGGAGACCATCTCAATCTTAACGCTGCGGCAGAAATAACGATCGAAGCGAACCCCGGCACAACTGATCAAGAAAATTTCAGCGGTTTTCTCGATGCGGGGGTCAATAGAATATCAATCGGTGTGCAAAGTTTTACGGATTCACAACTACAGAAACTGGGTCGGGTACACTCAGCAGAAAATGCTATAGCGGGTGTAAAGGCCGCCAAACAAGCAGGGTTCGAAAATTTTAATATTGATTTAATGTATGCATTACCGCAACAAAATGTAAGCACAGCACTTTATGATATTGAGCAAGCCATCCAACTAGAGCCCACTCACATTTCATACTACCAGCTGACGATTGAACCCAATACAAGTTTTTATCGGCAACCTCCGAGCCTTCCTGGCACTCAAGAGAGCTGGGAGATTCAACAAAATGGAATGGCATTACTCGCTAAACATGATTATCGACAATATGAAGTTTCTGCGTACTCGAAGGTCAATTCACCATGCCTTCATAATATAAACTATTGGCAGTTTGGCGACTACTTGGGCATTGGTGCGGGTGCACATCAAAAACTAACGCTATATGATTCTTCACAGCCTAAACTTAACCGAATTACTCGCTGTGAAAAACCCAAGCACCCTCAGCAATATATGCGCTTCATTAACGAAAGAGAGTTAGCTTTACCAACACATACTTTGACTGAAGAAAATATTATTTTTGAATTTATGCTAAATGCATTACGCTTAAAACAAGGCTTTACAAAACACCAATTTGAATTGCATACAGGATTGCCCATTGAAAAAATAAATAACTCTTTACAGTCCCATATTTCAGATGGCTTGTTGATAAAAAATAATAATACTATTCACTGCACTGAACGTGGTTATAGGTTTTTAGATGATGTTTTACAACACTGGTTACCACAAGCTACACCAGTTTAATCATCTCATAAACAGAATTAAGTCATAATTTTATGTGATTATTGTCTTTTAGGTTTTAACAGGTAATTTCAATGCAAACAAAATGGCTAGCACTAGGTACATTATTACTCATCCTCATTGGTGCGAGTGGCTATTGGCTAGGACAGAAATCAACCCACCGTGCTGATTCAGATTTTTTCAGTCAAAATAAAGTTACGTCTATTGAAGCCGAAAAAACCATGACGGCTGAAGAGGCACAGCAACAACGCAAAAATCATTATCAAAACATAGTTACTATTTCTGAAGTTTTATCATTACCTTCATTTTTTACCCAACAAGAAGCGCTACATTCTCTAGCAGGCCGCGCAAATAGAATTGAACTACAGCAATTACTTACACAAGCCGCAGCGGTTAGCAACGCGCAACAACGTGAAAGTCTTTTACAAATAATTATTGCACGTCTAACAGAAATTGATCCTCAAACTGCAGCAAACATTGCCATAGAAGCGTATCAGAACAAAAATTATTCACTGCTTTCACAGACGTATCGACATTGGGCAAAAATCGATATGGATACTGCCATAACCAGTGCTAACGATATCAACAATAACAACTTACAAAGCATTGCAGCGCAAGGCATTCTTAGCGTCATAAATGTGAATGACATAGTAAAGGTTACAGAAATCTCTGAACGCTTAGGCATTAAAGCCTCAAATGAGCAGTATCTAAGTGATGCGCTAATCGACCAAGCCTCACAAGATCCGGAAGCGGCCATGAAAGACGCCATGGCGATGGAGACAAGTTATGAACGAGACAGTGCGCTACAAGGCATCATGGATACTTGGGCCACTCAAGACCCGCAGCAAGCCTTTACCTATGTAGAACGCATAGATGACACCCGTATACGCCAGAAGTTATTTGAAACAGTATTGTATCGTTGGGCAGAAACCGATCCCTTAACCGCTTATGAGACTTTACAAACCTTGCCCAAAGGAAGCGTTACCAGCAGTCTAAACTATACGGTGTTTACCTACCTGGCCACTGAAAATCCTAAACAAGCACTGGACATAATTGAAAATATTCCTTCGTCTCGAGACCGGGTGGAAGCCTATAACGCAACGATTCAAACTTGGGCAGCTAATGATGCATCAGCCGCCGCCGCTTTCGTAACTCAATTAGACAATAAACAACTAAAGCAACAACTCGCACCTACTGTTATTCAATATTTGAGCACACAATCCCCTGATGAAGCGTTAAGCTGGGCAAGAGAGTTAGACCCAACAGGCCAGCTTTATTTGCAAAACACCGTAGTGTCTCAAATGGCTACAGAAAACCCAGAGCGAGCCTTACAGATTGCTCTTGGCTCTCAGCAAGCAGTTTTGCGACAACAGCTTATTGTTACTGTGATTGATAATCTTTCATTCAATGATCCAGAAAGAGCGGCCACGATGATCGATCAGCTTCCGTATGCAGATATCAATTCTGATGCGGTTAACTCGGTAGTTTACAACTGGGCAAACACTGACCCCGATGCAGCAATAGCATGGGCAAATAGTAAAAGTGGGCAAGTACGAGCTAATGCTATGATTAGTATCGGTAGCCAACTTGCAAGTGTAAACCCAGATTATGCGGCCAATTACATACCACAACTTTCAGGATCCGTGCGTGAAAGTTGGGCGCAAAATATTACCTACTACTATTCTTCATATGACTTAATAGAAGCCGCTACATGGATCGAGAATTTCAGAGGTGAACCGCTATATGAAAGTTTGCTTAGTTCAGTTGTCGGCGTTGCTGCCAACTCCGATGTGGACTATGCGCTACAACTTACTCAAAATATGCCGTCACAGACCCAGCGTAATTTGTTGATTCGTCAAATTGCAGACCAAATTTCCTATAATGATCCACAACGGGCTAATCAACTCTATGCCCGCCTGCCTGAAGACCAACCCATAGAAAATAATGAATAAGCCTAAGAAACAAGCCTAACGAATAAGCTTGCTGTGAGAAATGACACATTCCCTAACCCCTTCACAAATATACTGTCCCTATTGTGGCGAATCATTGGAAATTCTCATCGACCATAGCGCAGGCAATCAGGAATATATTGAAGACTGCCAAGTATGTTGCTCGCCCATAGAAATATCGATTCAGATTGATGCAGCAGGACAGATTTTAGACATACAATCCAAACGAGATACTGATTAGGATTTCATCGTTTTAGCCCTATATTTTGTATTTATTGGTTGGGTTATGCACAAGTATGGAAATACCCTTAATTTGAGTAGGCTTTATTGTCTAAAAAATCATCAATTCAATCTGAAACTCCATAACTCATTACAAATCATACACTTATATTCTTGTACATTATTTGGGCGATTTAATAAAAGTGTCAAATTACGCGTGTTTTGTCGATATACATTAAATTTACACACAGTTTTATCCACAGATTTTGTGGATAACTGATAAACCTCTATTTGGACAACTACTTAAGGCTCACTCATCAAGAATCTTGTAAAGGATTAGCGCAAACTAAAGCCCTTGAGTTGAAGATTAGGGTTGCGTATGATCCGTCGGCTCAACATAGAAACAATCATTATGAAAGCAGACATACACCCTAACTACCAAGAAGTTAACGTAACGTGCAGTTGCGGAAATAGCTTCAAGACGCGTTCTACCTATGGCAACGAAGCCATGAGTATAGATGTATGCTCTGAATGCCATCCATTCTTCACTGGCAAACAAAAGATTGTAGATACCGCAGGACAGGTAGATAAATTCCGCAAACGTTACGGCAATAAAAGCTAATCAACGGTTCTCCCGGGCTATTAAACTGGCCCTAGTCTAATTAGTCTACTAGTCTGAGTACTTGCCTACTTTATATAGCTGGATAAGTTACAGAAGACTTCAACCATATAAACACTAATTGCTTTATGGTTTAACTCACCTCCTTTTTAGCGTGTTATTTGGCTTAC
>CAZVPJ010000094.1:0-4443 GCA_964629035.1 uncultured Thiotrichales bacterium
TCAATCTGTCTTCATCCCAGGTTCTTTTAATTGCTGCTCCAATTACTGCAGTAGCCGTTTTAAGTGCATCAATTTCTTCTTCATCCCAGATACGATTATATTTACATTCATCAAATGATATAAACCCCCACCATTCTTCACCAACAAAAATAGGTAGAATAAATAATGACCGTATATCCAAGGCATGTAAAAACTCACGTTCATTTTTAGGAAATGAATCTATATCTCCATAAATACTTTTTCCTTTAGAAAAATGTTCTCTCCACCTTTGTAATTGAAGTTCTTCATATGTAGCAAGATTATTTTCTATATTATGGTCTGGGGCAGAAGAAGCGTGCCAGTGAAATCTGGCAGTTGGTATATAATCTCCAGTTTCATCATGCAATGTATTCTCGAAAATTTGAATGCGACTTACATTAATATTAGTACCTAATTTTTTTAAGAAATCATGAGTAGAGTTTTCCCATGTGTTCTCCAAAAGAAATTCTGCAGCTTGAGCTATTGAATTCAATATATTTTTTTGTTTGCTGATTTTTTTACTTTTATTTGCTTCATTAATTGTATTTTGAATATTGGTGTCGATGACTTTATTGAGATTTTTAGATGATAGAATCATATAGGCGCAATAGATACTTATACCAATTGCCATACTGTTGTAGATGCTTTCACTGATCATGAATAGATAGATAATACTTGGTACACATGCGAATAAAGAAAAAGAAATAAAGATCCTTTTTAAAAATGAGTAGGAGCCTATAGCACCTGCGAGAATTGCACATACCCATAACATATTAGCACCTACCATGGTTATGTTTTCAATAGGCACAAGAAGAATAACGCTAAGCCCCCAGGTTAGGCCTGACAAAGCAAAGCTTAAGTAAAAAAGATACCTCCACGTCCTAGAGTTAATAACCGAGTCAGAATCACCTTTGTAGTAATAATACATATGCGCATAACGCAGCGTACAAAGTATGACGACACAAGCAAACCACTTAAATAAAGCTTCATGATCAGCTACATTCCAAAGCATCAATACAAGTGGAGCACTAGTGAGTAATGTAGCGGTAATACCGGTAACAGTCTGTTCGGCAAGTAGTTTTAATTTCGTGCTAAAAGCAATATTGATGGGAGTCGTGATCAGCATGTAAATGTAGCCAGCTTCCTTTTATACTGGAAAATATAGACACAATATATTAAGGGTGTAATCGGCATTTATCGGGATTTATTGATCTTTTTAGTTTCAAATGCTGATGATGACTTGATGTGGGTGGATAAGAGGTCAAAACCTTAAATTTCAAGGACATATGTTGTGATTTACGCTCTATTCTTGGGTTGGAGAATTAATGCTGATATGGGCATCTTGAATTAATATTTTTCATCCCAGATGACTGCTCAGCCATTATCGTGGGAGATGTGTAGACCAAAATTGCTTATGAGAGGATAGAATGTTTCCAGACGCGTTTGGTTCTGTGGCAGAACTGTCTGATCAATATCTTTAGCTTGGTCAATGCCAATGCAAGCTAGTAAGTAGCGGGCGAGAAAAATGTAGGTGAGTAAACAGAATGCAACTAGTGTAATGAGTAGATGCTTATTCGAACAAGCATCACTTAGTATGGTTATAGTAGTATGTTTATAGTTTTTTTATTAGTAAGTTAGTGGTAATTTCAAAAATATATTACCACTAACTTTAAAAAAAGATGTGGCTTATTGTGCTTTGCTGCCAGGATTTACTGGAGCCGGCAGGTCACTGTTGTCCATCAGGTAAGTATCTACTGCTTGAGCTGCTGAGCGCCCCTCAGCAATAGCCCAAACAATTAAGCTTTGTCCTCGTCGCATATCACCTGCTGTGAAAATACCATCAACGTTTGTCATCCAGTTTTCATTGCATAGGACGTTACCACGAGCATCAAGCTCAATACCAAGTTGGTCTAACATGCCGGGTTTTTCAGGTCCTACAAAGCCCATGGCGAGTAAAGCTAAATCACAAGGCAATGTTTGTTCACTGCCCGGTACTTCCTCAAAACTCATTCGGCCATTATCATTTTTCATTTCGACTGTGACGAGCTCTAATGCTTTCACATTACCATTTCCGTCATCAACAAAGCGTTTAGTTGACACAGAATAAACGCGTTCTACACCTTCTTCATGTGCAGATGCTGTACGGAAAATACGTGGCCATTCTGGCCATGGATTATTATCTTCACGAATTTCAGGAGGCCTAGGCATAATTTCTAATTGATGCACAGACTTAGCGCCGTGACGATTAGAGGTGCCTAAGCAGTCAGCTCCAGTATCTCCGCCACCAATAATGACAACGTGTTTGTCTTTAGCGCTGATAAAATTGTCAGACATCTCATCACCCTCACAGACTTTATTCTGCATGGGTAAAAACTCCATTGCTTGGTGGATGCCATTGAGTTCACGGCCTTCGGCAGGTAAATCACGTGCTGCACAAGCTCCACCGGATAAAACTAAAGCATCAAACTCATTGCGAAGTTCTTCGACTGAAACATTTTCTCCCACATGTGTATTGGTTTTGAAAGAAACACCTTCAGCAATCATTTGTTTCATGCGGCGGTCAATTACTTTCTTCTCCATTTTGAACTCTGGAATACCATAGCGTAATAAACCACCAATACGGTCAGCACGTTCAAATACAGTGACATCATGTCCGGCTCTTGCAAGTTGTTGAGCAGTTGCTAAGCCCGCAGGACCAGAACCTATAATGGCAACTTTTTTTCCAGTCTTGCTTTCTGAAATTTGAGGTTGAACCCAGCCATTTTCAAATGCTTTGTCAATAATGGTGAGCTCTATTCCTTTGATGGTTACCGGGTCATCATTGATACCCAGCACGCAAGAACCTTCACAAGGTGCTGGACATAAGGTGCCTGTAAATTCAGGAAAGTTATTGGTTGCGTGTAAACGCTGAATAGCTTCTTGCCATTGATCTCTATAAACCAGATCATTCCAATCAGGAATTAAGTTGCCTAGTGGGCAACCTTGATGACAAAAAGGTATGCCACAATCCATGCAGCGAGCAGCTTGATCTTGTAGTGGTTCTATATCCCACGGTGCCATAACTTGTCGCCAATCTTTTAGACGAACTTCTACAGGACGATACGGTTGTTTCGCCCGATGGTACTCCATAAAACCGGTTACTTTAGCCATGAGCGTTTTCCATATTCAAGGTCCATTAGATTTTGATCTTCCATATTTTGTATTAATACCATATTAACCATGTGCAGCTTCCATTACTGCCTCATCCACAGAGGTTCCCTCTGTTTTTGCTTTCTTGATTGCGGCAAGTACACGTTTGTAATCTTTTGGCATTACTTTAATAAAACGATTTTGATACTCATTCCAATTGTCTAAAAGATTTTTAGCGACAGTACTCTGAGTATAGTTAAGATGATTAGTCAGTAAGTTTTTAACTACCTCTTTATCTTCGTCATCAAGTTCATCAAGATCAACCATATCCAGGTTGCATAATATTTTGAATTCTTCTTTGTCGGCAAGTATGTAAGCTTCACCGCCAGACATTCCTGCAGCAAAGTTACGTCCGGTTGATCCAATCACTACCACGCGGCCACCCGTCATATATTCACAACCATGATCACCAATACCTTCAACGACCGTGTGAACACCACTATTACGCACGCAAAAACGTTCACCTGCAATGCCACGAATATACGCTTCTCCTGAAGTTGCACCGTATAACAAGACGTTGCCAACGATAGTATTTTCTTCGGGCACAAAGGAAGATTTACTGGAGGGATACACAACAATTTTGCCTCCAGATAATCCTTTACCCAGGTAATCATTTGCATCACCTTCTAGCGTCATAGTCACACCCTTAGGTACAAAGGCACCAAAGCTCATGCCGGCTGAGCCATGGAAATGTGCATTAATGGTATCTTCCGGTAAGCCGGTAGCACCATAACGTTTGGTTATGTTGTAGCCTAAAATAGTACCTACTGAGCGATTAATATTTTTCACTTCTAGTGAGACGTTAACGGTTTTACCATTATCGATGGCTTCTTTGCACTGCGGTACTAATTTTGTGACATCCAAAGATTGATCAAGTCCGTGGTCTTGCTTGTTAACACAATATGACTTGTTGTTCATTGGATTAGCAGGCTCATGCAAGATTTTACTAAAATCTAGGCCGTGTGCTTTCCAATGATCTACTGCGTGATTAACATCTAGCCGTTTCACTTGCCCTATCATTTCGTCGATGGTTCTAAAGCCAAGTTTAGCCATATATTCACGGACTTCTTCGGCAATAAATTTAAAGAAGTTTTCAACAAATTCAGGTTGCCCAGAAAATTTCTTGGTGAGTTCTGGGTTTTGAGTGGCAACACCCACTGGACAGGTATTTAAGTGACAAACACGCATCATAATGCAACCCATTACAACAAGTGGTGCCGTTGAGAAACCAAATTC
>CAZVPJ010000094.1:4543-7294 GCA_964629035.1 uncultured Thiotrichales bacterium
TGCTGTAATTTGAAAACAGTATCAGGGTTAAATAAATGATACTCACCATCACGTCGCCATTGGTATTCTCCACCCCATTCTAGATCAGGGCGTTTGGCGGCACGTTCTGGGAATGCATTGTGATGTCGAATACTCATCTCTTTCGCAACTTCTTCTAAACCGATACCACCAATGCGTGACGCGGTTCGCGTGAAATATTGCTCGATGAATTCTTCATTGAGACCAATGGCTTCAAACACTTGTGCACCACGGTAAGATTGCACGGTAGAGATTCCCATCTTTGCCATGGTTTTTGTTAAGCCCTTATTGATGGCTTTGATATAATTTTGCACAGCTTTTTCAACTGGCATTTCTGGTAAGTGACCTTTACCAATCATGTCACTTAGAGATTCAAGTGCTAGATAAGGATTAATAGCACCTATCCCATAACCAATTAACACGGCAAAGTGATGTATTTCGCGCGGCTCACCTGATTCAAGAATCAAACCAATTTTTGTTCGTGTGCCTGTTCTAATTAAATGGTGATGTACGCCTGAAGTCGCTAATAGGGCCGGGATTGCGGCTAGATCTTGAGTAATGCCTCGATCTGAAAGAATAATGTTTTTATAACCTTCTTCAATTGCAGTATCGATACTAGCAAAAACACTTTCAAGTGCTTGTTCTAATCCTTTTCCTGCATCAGCAACACGATATAGTATCGGTATAGTTTTAGTTTTTAAGCCTGCATCTGTTATTTCTCGAATACGTGCCAAGTCATCATTTGTTAAAATGGGCGAAGGTAATTTTATTTGTTTACAACTTTCTGCAGTCGCTTCTAGTAAGTTTTTTTCCGGTCCAACCGTTGTGGCTACCTGTGTGACGAGTTCTTCACGGATGCCATCTAAAGGTGGGTTAGTCACTTGTGCAAATAATTGTTTGAAATAGTCATATAGCAAACGCGAACGGTTTGATAATACTGCGAGTGCTGCATCAGTTCCCATTGAACCAGTCGGCTCTAAGCCATTTGCTGCCATAGGTGCCATGAGAACGCGTAAGTCTTCATGCGTATAACCAAAGGCTTGCTGGTGTTGCAGTAATGTGTCTTGGTTACCTACCTCAATATTTTTAGGTTGAGGTAAATCTTCCAAGGCGACTAAATTATCTTTTAGCCACTGTTCATAAGGATGTTGCTCAGCAAAATCTTTTTTGATTTCTTCATCGTCAATGATGCGGCCTTGTTCGGTATCTACCATAAAGATACGGCCAGGGTGTAATCGATCTTTTACTAAAACATTTTCAGGCTCTATATCGAGCACGCCTACTTCGGAAGCCATGACCACCATGTCATCCTTAGTTACATAATATCGTGAAGGGCGAAGTCCATTTCGATCCAGTACAGCACCCATAACATTGCCATCAGTAAATGCAATCGAGGCAGGTCCATCCCAGGGTTCCATTAAACACGCGTGATATTCATAAAATGCCTTACGCGCTGGATCCATGGTTTCATGTCCGCTCCATGCCTCAGGAATCATCATTAATACAGCATGCGACAGTGGTCTGCCGCTCATGTGTAAAAATTCCATTACATTATCAAAAGTAGCCGAGTCACTCCCACCTTCTAGTACGATCGGAAATAACTTTTCTAAGTCATCGCCAAACAATTCTGACTTACAGAGTGGTTCTCGCGCGCGCATCCAATTAGCGTTGCCACGTGCAGTATTAATTTCACCATTATGTGCAACATAACGAAACGGGTGTGCAAGTTCCCATGCAGGGAAGGTGTTCGTTGAGAAGCGCTGATGAACCAATGCCATAGCCGATTCAAAATCAGGTTCGGAAACATCAGGGAACATGGGTTCAAACTGAGAACCAGTGAGCATGCCTTTGTAGACACAGGTTCGATAGGAGAGTGAGGGAATATAAAAATGTTCTCGCTCAGAAAGCTCCACATTATTATAGATGGTATGTTCAATGCGTTTACGAATTACGTATAACTTTCGCTCGAATGAAATATCATCTTGTATAGCATCATTTCGCCCAATAAAAATTTGTTTAAAAGTAGGCTCGCCTTCTTTTGCCATGGATCCAAGCGATGAAGAATCAATTGGTACATCGCGCCAACCTATTAAGTGTTGGCCTTCTTGCTCAATAATCTTGTTAAATTCTTCTATACAATGCTTCTGTTGCGTTGCATCATTCGGCAAGAATACCATTCCCGCGCCGTAATTTGCGTATTCTGGCAACTCGAATCCAAGTTCTTTACAGACTCGAACGAAGAACTTATGGGGTAGCTGTGTAAGCATACCTACACCGTCACCGGTATTCTCTTCGCAGCCACATGCGCCACGGTGGATTAGGTTTTTTAGAATGGTTACTGCGTTGTCTACAATTTTGTGGGATTTGCGACCTTTAATATCGACTACAAAACCAACACCACATGCATCATGTTCGTTGGCAGGGTCATAGAGCCCCTGCTTGGATTGCCTACTATCGGGTCTTTTAGGGTTGGATGTATTATAAATTCTCATTTTGACTCAAAAACCTGGGTGAATTTTTTTATATTATTTTAATTTTCTTAGTATTTTAGATGCTTTGGGCTTGAATCGATCTACTACAAAAGAGTAACGCCCAAGCGCTAGCGTACATAATTTGAGCTATTTTTTATGCGTTTCATGCAGTTAGCTCGAGAGTGTTTTATACAAGCGGCCGCGAATTATAGAGGAGTCAGAACGATTCCTCTAATAACCACAGTATTTATACTGTTTTAGT
>CAZVPJ010000095.1:0-7235 GCA_964629035.1 uncultured Thiotrichales bacterium
CTACAGCAGAAACATACTTGCCTTGCTCAAAATACACTCTGCCTAATTTTGCTACCTGAGCTGCCTGCGGGAAAACCTCTTGATCAAAGGCTATGTGTTTACCTAAAGCATTATGCAATGCTTCTGCATACTCTCGCCAACCCGAACCAACCCCGTAGCAATCGTTATTAACATTGATTTTTATTTGATTTGCAGGAATAACTTTTTCATCACTGACCAGTTCCATCACTTTATCAGCACTGAGCGAGTACAACCCGCAGTAAATTTCTTGCATGCGAGCATCAATACATGACAATACTTGTGTTACCGCTTCTGCTTCAGCTGCTGCTTGCGCAAGCGATGCTAATGAAGACACAGGCACAACAGGCAAATCTTGGCCTAAGGCGATACCTTGGGTTACACTCGCTGCAAGTCGCACACCCGTAAATGCTCCAGGGCCTCTACCAAAAGCCATTACATCTAGTTGCGACAAACTGATTTGACCTTGCGCCAGAATTTTCTCACACATCGACAATATAATTTCATTATGCCTTCTAGGTGCTACTTCGCTTAGACTAATGATCTCATCATCCACCAATAAAGCTGCCGAACAAGATTCTGTAGCTGTCTCAATGGCTAACAGCTTCATACTCTGACTCTCGCAGTTCTAAAAAGTTTATTGCATCATCTAAAGTTGAGGTACGCAGCATATTTGGCAAACTATTGATAAACGTTTTGCCATATGGCTTAGTAGTCATTCTTGGGTCACAAATTACGACCACACCATAGTCATCCTCATCTCGTATCAAACGACCTACTCCTTGCTTAAGCGATATAACCGCTTGCGGCAATTGGTACTTCATAAATGGATTTTCGCCTGCTTTACGCAGCGCTTGCAGACGTCCACTTAAGACGGGATCATCTGGTGCAGCAAATGGCAACTTATCAATTACAACAATACTCAAAGCTTCTCCACGAATGTCTACGCCTTCCCAGAAACTATTTGTTCCCAATAATACCGCATGTTCTGATTTGGAAAAAATCGACAATAACTCTCTGCGCGGTGAATCACCCTGAACTAACAATGTGAAATCGTCATGATCTGCTAAATAATTAGCAGCGATGCGTAATGCACGGTGGCTCGTAAATAATAAAAACGCCCGTCCTTGATTTGCCTCTAAAAGTGGCAAGACTGCATCGATTACTTTATGCGTATAGTTCCTATCATTTGGCTCTACACCTAATGCTGGTAAATATAAGCGTGTATTTTTTTGATAATCATAAGGACTATCTAACATTAACGTTTCTGCATCCACCAACCCCAACTGTTGCTGGAAATGATCAAATTTTGCATTGACCGTCAAGGTTGCTGAAGTGAACACCCAGCTACACTTATATTGACGCATGAATTCTTGAAAAGAATCAGCAACAACTAGCGGCGTACTATGCAATTTGAAACCTCGATCAAAACACTCAAGCCAATTTATTCTCTCTTTACTTACATCAGTATCATCATCTGGATTCATGTCTACATCTGATGCGGACAGTAAATGCAAACCTTGCTCGATTCGCTCACATCGCTCAACACACTTGGCCATGATTTTACCTTGATCTTCTAATGGCGTAATCACCTCACTTAATTTATATACCGCTTTACACAAGGCATTAAACTGATCTTCGATTTTTGAAACTGAAACGATTTCAAACCATGGAAAGCGACCATTTTTTCCAGATAATGCTAGCTGAAAATCTGCAACGGTTTTTCGTAATGCGTCAACGAGAGGTTGCACATGCTTGGCCTCCGGTGCTTCTTCAATTTGTGCTGCACAAATGTCATTCGACCAATCACTAATCTGTCGGCTAGTGATTGAATTAGCCAAGAAGGTACTCGCCAACTCTGGTAACTGATGCGCCTCATCAAATATTACTGCATTAGCACTAGGCAAAAGCTCACCAAAACCTTCTAGTTTTAACGCTAAATCTGCAAAAAATAAATGATGATTAATGATTACAACATCCGCTTGTTGCGCTTTCTGTCTAGCTTTAACCACATGACACTTATCATAACTGGGACATTCAGTACCCAAGCAATTATCGACGGTTGAGGTAACATTTGGCCAGATTGAATCATTTTCAA
The DNA here is from genome assembly GCA_964629035.1 of uncultured Thiotrichales bacterium. GTDB lineage: Bacteria > Pseudomonadota > Gammaproteobacteria > UBA4575 > UBA4575 > JABDMD01. Next base: position 2,117 of record CAZVPJ010000095.1, read on the forward strand.
AAATTGCAGTTACTTCTGCAATTTCGCCTGTTTTAGTAAATTGAGACCATTCTTTAATAATGTTAACTTTTTTGCTTAACTGACGGTTATGCATCTGCACACTCGGCGCATGATGTTCCAATCTATGTAGACAGAGGTAGTTTGCACGGCCTTTCAGCAAAGCTGTTTTAATAGGTAATTTTAAAATTTTAAGAATTGCAGGAAGATCTTTAAAATATAACTGATCTTGCAAGTGTTTAGTTCCCGTAGAAATAACCACTTTTTCATTCGCACGCAGCGCTGGAATTAAGTAAGCAAACGTTTTACCTACTCCTGTACCCGCCTCAACGATTAACTGACCGAAGTTTTGTAACGCAGTATTGACTGCATTACTCATATCTTGTTGCTGTGGACGGTGTCTAAAGTTATCTAAACTTTCAGATAACAAGCCTTTCTCACCGAAAACGGTTTCACATATATCCACGACATTCTCATTGCCTATTTCTTCATCTTCTATCATGGAGCTATATGACTCTATACTTCTAACATCAAGACTACTGTTACATAGGCAGCAATACCTTCACCTCGACCAATAAATCCCATTCCCTCATTCGTCGTCGCTTTAATATTTATATTTTCTTGCGAGAGATTAATCATCTCACTGATATTGTTCTGCATGGCAGGAATATGGGACGCTAGTTTGGGTTTTTCAAGAATAATCGTACTGTCTATATTTCCGACTACATAGTGTTTCTTACTCAACTCTGCAGCCACACTCTTAACCAACTCAGTACTATCAATATCCTTATATTTTGGATCATTATCAGGAAAGTGCTTACCTATATCACCCATTGCAGCGGCACCTAGCAATGCATCACATAATGCATGCAACAGCACATCACCATCAGAGTGTGCATCCAAACCTTTTATAAAACTTATTTTTTCACCGCCCACAGTAATATAATCACCATCTTTGAAACGGTGTGAGTCATAACCAAAACCTACCCTTATAGACATAAATTATTTTGCTTATTGTATTATTTTCTTGAGAATACCAGCTGCAAGCTCTAAATCCACCGCATGTGTAACTTTTATATTATCGCTTTGACCTTGCACCAACTTAACTTGCATTCCTAATTGCTCGACTGCCGAGGCCTCATCAGTCACCTCAATATTTAAATTTGAACAATGCTTTAACGCTTGAGTTAACACGGATAACCGAAACATTTGCGGGGTAAAGGCTCGCCATATATTGTCTCGATCAAGTGTTTTAGCTACTGTATTGACTGACGCAACTTGATTTGACTCATCTTTACTTGATAGTTTTTTTTCTGAACTAACGCCCTTCTCTATTACTTTCAAGGTGTCACTTACTGGTGCTGCCAGTATTCCACCTATATCATCACCCTCTAGCTGCTGTATTAATACATTTAAATCCGTGCTGCGTAAGCATGGTCTTGCTGCATCATGAACGAGCACAAAATCTTGATCATTCGCTAATGTGGTATTGAGATATGTTACAGCATTGAGAACAGACTCTGTTCGTGACGATCCTCCAATAACAGTATGAATTTTATGATCACTTACTGCTAAGTTTTCCCAATGTTTGTCCTGTTGATGTAACGCAACCACCACTCCAGAAATCATAGGATGTTTCAAAAAATTACTTAAAGAATGTTCGATTACAGTCGAACCAGCTAATGGCAAATACTGTTTAGGAATAGGTGCACCCATTCTTCGACTTATTCCTGCTGCCGGAATAACCACCCAATATTGCAATGCTATGGTCATCAATATGCCGTTATTGGCTTTCGGATTTTTCAGATGTACCTTCTACAATATGAATAAAGGTTTCATCCTTTTTGATCATGCCCAACTCACTTCTTGCACGCTCCTCAATGGCTTCAAGCCCCGTTTTTAAATCCTCAACTTCTGCTGCTAATACAGAATTTCGCTGCATAACCTGATCATTCCTGGCTTGCTGCTCTTTAACTGTCTGTTTGAGATTTAAAACATCACGAACACTTGCATCACCAAACCATAGTTTAGACTGTAACAGCAGCAACATTACACTCATTATGATAATAATTATTTTCACAAGCGTTATATAAATTTAAAAACTATAGGCCTTTAAACCAGGATACTTTGCAGCTGTGCCAAGCTCTTCTTCTATTCGGATAAGTTGGTTGTATTTCGCAACTCGATCAGAGCGTGATAAGGAACCAGTTTTAATCTGTCCAGCTCCAGTAGCCACTGCTAAGTCAGCAATAGTGACATCTTCTGTTTCACCAGAGCGATGTGAGACGACTGCAGTGTAGTTTGCAGCACTCGCCATCTTCATGGCAGCTAACGTTTCACTTAATGTGCCAATTTGATTCACTTTTATCAAAATTGAATTAGCCACACCGAGGTTGATGCCTTTTTGAAGTATTTCAGTATTGGTTACAAATAAATCATCGCCAACTAGTTGCACTTTTTTCCCTACTTTTTCAGTTAACAACTTCCAACCATCCCAATCGTCTTCTGCCAGTCCATCTTCAATGGTAATAATTGGATATTGGTTGACCCAATTTACTAGGTAATCGACAAATTGCTCGGAGCTATAAGATTTTCCTTCAGAATGTAACTCATATTTACCATTTTCATAAAACTCAGTGCTTGCGACATCCAACCCTAGATGCATATCCTGACCCACTTTAAACCCAGCGATTTCAATAGCCTGCAAAATAGTCTCGATAGCCTCGTCATTAGATTTAAAATCAGGGGCAAAACCACCTTCGTCGCCCACTGCTGTGTTGAGACCACGCTTACTTAACACACCTTTTAATGCATGGAAAACTTCAGCACCATAGCGAACAGCATCTCGAATAGATGACGCACCCGTTGGCACAATCATAAATTCTTGCATATCGACACTGTTATCAGCGTGCTCTCCGCCATTAATGATATTCATCATCGGCACTGGCATGATGAAATCACCACCTTGATGAAGATACTTATAAAGAGGTAATTGTTTTTCTAATGCTGCCGCTTGTGCAACAGCCAATGAAACTGACAACAGTGCATTGGCACCCAAACGTCCTTTATTATGCGTACCGTCTAAATCCAACATAGCTTGATCGACTTCTTGTTGCAGGAAACAATCCATACCTTTAAGTGCAGTTTGAATTTCGGTATTGACATTATTCACAGCTTTTTGCACACCTTTACCAAGATAACGAGACTTATCGCCATCCCTTAGCTCGACCGCCTCTAATGAACCTGTTGAAGCACCTGATGGCACTGCCGCTCTACCCATTTGTCCAGAATCAAGCGTTACATCTGCTTCTAACGTGGGGTTACCACGTGAATCTACAATTTCTCGTGCATGAATTGTTTTGATATTTGACATTCTATTTCCCTAATTACCTATTAAACTATATATCCTAACTAAACTACGTTGTGTTCAATCAAACCCGTCTTTTTAACCACCTGATCAATCTCTTTTAATTGTTCTAATAGTATTTTAATTCTATTCAGTGGCCACGAATTAGGACCGTCACTTTTAGCCACTTCAGGATCGGGGTGTGTTTCTACAAATAACCCTGACACACCACTTGCTATCGCAGCCCTAGCTAACACCGGTACAAATTCACGTTGACCACCTGAGCTACCATCATTGCCGCCAGGTAATTGTACGGAATGCGTTGCATCGAATACTACTGGGCAGCCTGTTTCTCTCATGATAGCCAAGGAACGCATATCCGACACCAAGTTGTTATAACCGAATGACGCACCACGCTCACATACCATTATATTTTCATTACCCTGTGCTTTAGCTTTAGTTACAACGTGCTTCATTTCACCTGGTGATAAAAACTGCCCTTTTTTAATATTTACCGGTAAATTGCATGACGCAACACGCTGAATAAAATTCGTTTGGCGGCATAGAAAAGCTGGTGTTTGAAACACATCAACCACATCCGCCACTTCTTGCATGGGTGTATCTTCGTGAACATCAGTAAGTACAGGAAGATTAAACTCTTTTTTTACTTGCGACAGTATTTGCAAACCCTTATCAATACCTAATCCTCTAAAGCTATCAATTGAAGAACGATTAGCTTTATCAAAAGAGGATTTATAGATAAAAGGGATTTGCAGTTGTTGGGTGATTTCTTGAAGTGCACCTGCGGTCTCACGGGCCAACTCGATGCTCTCGATCGCACAAGGCCCCGCAATCAGAAAAAAAGGCTGGTCAAGCCCTACTTCAAATTCACAAAGTTGCATAAGGTTAGTTCTTTTGATCTTCAGCTTGTGTCACCAGGTCTACAGGTGCGGTAACACCTGCTTTTGCTTGGAAACTGTTTGGTCTTAGCTGAATATCGTGATGTGACCGTGCTGCATGAACAAAACCTGAAAACAATGGATGCCCTGAACGTGGAGTAGATGTAAATTCTGGATGAAACTGGCAACCAATAAACCAAGGATGATCTTCAATCTCCACCACCTCCATCAACGACTCATCACTAGACATGCCTGTAAAAGACAAACCAGCATCCTGCAATGTCGTCTTAAATGTATTATTGAACTCATATCGATGTCGATGACGTTCTGAAATCGACTCTTTACCATACAACTGATGAACTAATGAACCAGATTGCAATTTACACTCTTGTTCGCCCAGTCGCATAGTGCCGCCCATATTAGAAGATTGGTTGCGTCGCTCAAGACTACCTTCTCGATCTTGCCACTCAGTAATAAGCGCAATAACAGGATTCTTGGTCCCTTGCACAAACTCAGTACTGTGCGCGTCGCTTAAACCTACGACATGCCTTGCAAAGTCGATCACTGCAACTTGCATCCCTAGGCATATACCTAGATAAGGAATTTTCTGTTCACGTGCATACCGTGATGCGGCAATTTTCCCTTCAATACCACGATCACCAAAACCACCCGGCACGAGGATTGCGTCAAGATCTTCTAACACTCCAACACCACTAGACTCAATACTTTCTGAATCAATGTACTGAATATTAACTTTAGTATGTGTCTGAATTCCTGCGTGGGTTAATGCTTCATTTAATGACTTATAAGATTCCGTAAGATCAACGTATTTGCCCACCATGCCAACCGTAATCTCTGCTTCAGGAAATTCTATTGC
>CAZVPJ010000096.1:0-7149 GCA_964629035.1 uncultured Thiotrichales bacterium
AAATCTTATGGAAACCGCAGCCACCTAATGGCGAGCGTGAGACCGAGATGATGATTCGATTGATGGAATTCTTGGGTACCTCGCGTCAAGATGCACAACAAAAAATTGCCGGCGCAGATGCACAATTTTTGTATCTCGATATTAAAGATATTGGTGGTGTGCCTGTCCTGGTGGTAGGCGATATATTCTCACGTGTTTGGCGACGCACCGGTGTTGCATTGGATCGTTCAGGATTAGTGGTTGAAGATCATGATCGCAACAAAGGTGTGTACTTTGTTGCTGTAGATATCGCACCTGCAGGCGTGCCTCCACAAGAAGCAAAACCTCAAAAAGTATTTTATGAAATACATTTACTGAGCCAAGGCAAACAAACCCTAGTGACAGCTCATCAAGTGAATAAAGATGCAGGTGTAATTGAACCCGAAGTGGCAAAGCAGTTATTGAAACGTGTGGTTTCGGCCTATCCGGGAAGCTACCCAAATTCTTAGGTGTGCTAAGTTCTGAATGAGTTGATACTTCGTTAAAATAGTTTTTCGAAATACTCATTTACTATTAGTAAATTCCGTTTTCTAAAAATTATTTAGCCTCGTCTGAAACTCATTCAGAACTTCTTTGGATTGGGTAAACGCATGGTGATGAGTCAGTGTCAAATCTTTACAATAATGTTTGGTTGCGACCCAAAGCAGACATTGCAGTTCCTTCATATATTTTTTGATAGCGATGTAATAATACATGGCATAAATAATTAATGGTCAAGAGAGAGCATATGTATAAATTTTTCGTTCTTTTAATAGCTATTTATTTTGGCGGCTGCGCCAGCCCAGCGACTTCGCCACAGAGCTTGAACTGGACTGGAAATGAGGCATATTTTAAACGTGACTATAAAGAAGCTATAAAATGGTACACAGCGTCTCTTGAAAATTCTTTAAAAACGGGTGATAAGCAATATGAGGCAATTTCTATGTATGGGCTCGCCCGCGCAAATGGTCACTTGTGCAAATTGGATGATGCAGAAATATGGTTAGTAAAATCTATCAAAGTCCGTAAGTCATTACCAAACTTAGAATCAGCATATCTATCTCAAAATATATTTGAGCTTGGTCGTCTATATATGGCTCAAGGAAAATGGGTAAAAGCTAATGAGCAGTACTCACTAGCCTTCCCGCTACTTGAAGGCTTTGATATAGAAACAAAAGACCCCCTTGGTTACGCTAATCTACTAGAGGAATATCAACAAATATTAGAACAAACTGGAAAAAGCGAATTGGCTGCTATGAATTCTTCCAAAATAGAAGATTTAAGAAAAAGCAATCAGGACAATCCAGCCCAATATATAAGCGACCCATATCCTTCAAACTGCACGATTAAAAAATAAATCAAGCGAGAAGATAGTTAAAACGATCTATCTTGAGAAGATGTCTGCTATTGGCCGAAAGTGGTCATTAAAGTAATAAAAATATGTAACTTGAAAACACAGTCCGAAATGCGACTCTAATTTTTTGCAATTCCCTGTGCTCACTAATTTCCCGTATGTTGGGAAATTAATTACGAGGTTTGTTTGGTTTTTTGTTCAGTAAATTCTTGAATCGATTTTAGAATCGATGGGGCATCAATTCCGGCTTGTTCTAATAACTGTTCGCGTGATGCATGGTTTTGATAGATATCTGGCAGGCCTAAATTTTTAATCTTAACATTTGTGTTTGCAGCTAATACTTCATTCACTGCGCTTCCTGCACCACCTTGTATTGAATTATCTTCAACCGTAATGATATATTCATGTGAATGAGCCATTTTTTCTATCAAGGCAGTATCAAGTGGCTTCACAAAACGCATGTTGACTACCGTTGCGTCCAGTTCTTCACCGGCTTGTAGTGCATCGTATACAGGGCTGCCAAAACCCAGTATCGCTATCGTGTTAGTTTTGCTTTGGCCCTCGCGCAAGATTTTTGCTTTACCAATTTCTATTTCTCGCATGTCGGGTGATACCGGTGCACCTGGCCCAGAACCTCTTGGGTAGCGCACCGCGGTTGGGCTATCTTGCAAGTGAGCTGTGTAAAGCATACGACGTGTTTCATTTTCATCTGCAGGCGCCATGACGATCATGTTTGGAATGCAGCGTAAAAAGGATAGGTCGTAACTGCCAGAATGAGTTTGCCCGTCGGGACCGACAACACCGGCGCGATCTATGGCAAACACTACCGGTAAGTTTTGTACCGCAACATCATGAATAAGTTGATCATACGCGCGTTGTAAAAAAGTCGAGTAGATGGCGACAACCGGTTTTAAACCTTCGCACGCCATGCCTGCTGCTAGCGTAACGGCATGTTGTTCGGCGATGGCTACATCAATATAACGTTCTGGGAATTTCTTTGAAAATGCCACCAGGCCAGAGCCTTCTCGCATGGCAGGCGTAATCGCCACTACGCGTTCATCTTGTTCGGCGATATCACAAATCCAGTCACTGAAAACATTTGTATAGGTAATTTTAGGTTTTTTGCTGGACTTAACAACGCCTACGCTTGGATCAAAAGAGGGAACAGCATGATACGCCACCGGATCGGTTTCAGCTTTTTCATAACCTTTACCTTTGCGCGTGACGATGTGTAACAACCGTGGTCCGTCTAAGCGTTTTAAATTTTGTAATGTTTTAACCAAGCCGGAGACATCATGTCCATCCACCGGCCCAAAATAATTTAGTCCCATTTCTTCAAACAAGGTGCCAGGTGTAATCATACCTTTCACATGCTCTTCAGCGCGTTTGGCCAGCTCACGAATTTGAGGGATCGGCTCTAAAAACTTTTTGCTACGGTCTCGCATACTAGAAAGTACGCGGCCGGATAGCATGCGTGTAGTGTAATTTGTCATCGCGCCCACATTGGGTGAAATGGACATTTCATTGTCATTAAGAATCACTAACAAATCTGCTTTGCTGTCACCCAAATGATTAAGGGCTTCATACGCTAGGCCTGCCGTCAGTCCACCATCACCTATTACCGCTACTACTTTACGTTTATTTCCACTCGCGAGCGCCATGCCTAACGCTGCACTAATTGAAGTACTGGAATGGCCCACACCAAAATTATCGTATTCGCTTTCGTTGCGTTTCGGGAACGGAGCCAATCCGCCCTTGGTGCGAATGGTGGTAATTTGATGTTTACGGCCGGTCAGTATTTTATGTGGATAACACTGGTGACCTACGTCCCAAACTAATCGGTCGTGTGGGGTGTTGAACACATAATGTAATGCAGTGGTTAACTCGATTGCTCCTAGGCCCGCGGCAAAGTGTCCGCCACTGGTAGCCACGGAATCTAGTAAATATGCGCGTAACTCCTGTGAAAAAGCAGGCAAATTTTGTTCATCCAGGGCACGTAAATCGGCAGGATATTCAATTTTATCGAGAAACGGATACTTATGATTCATTTTCCAACCTTAGGAATTCCTCATTACCATGTAGTGGCTAATCGAGCGAAGATTCGCTGCACGACCATCTAGATAGTCGAGCTCATTCAATGCTTCTTGTAACAAAATATTAGCTGTATTTTCCGCTTGTTTCACCCCTACAATGCTGGGGTAGGTGGGTTTATTTTGAGCGGCATCTGAGCCTTGCGGTTTTCCTAGTGTCTCGGTATCCGCTTGAATATCAAGGATATCGTCACGTATCTGGAAAGCCAGTCCCACTTTTTCTGAAAAGTGAGCAAAGTGGGCAAAGGTTTCTGGATTGTTCATGTCACTTGCAATAACCGCCATCAGAACGCTTGCTTGAATTAATGCTGCGGTCTTAAGGGTGTGCATGGTAATAATTTCTTTTTCATCAAGTTGTTTATTAACTGAGGCCAAATCAATCGCTTGACCGCCTGCCATGCCTAAGGAACCTGAAGATTTTGCAAGTTGTTGAATCATTTCTACGCGCTGTTGATAGGTCGCGTTATCACTTGCGAGGATGGCAAACGCATGAGCTTGAATCGCATCACCCGCAAGAATTGCGGTGGCTTCATCAAACGCTTTGTGACAAGTAGGTTGGCCACGTCGCAAGTCGTCGTCATCCATGGCGGGAAGATCATCATGTATAAGTGAATAACAGTGCATAAGTTCTACTGCGCATGCCGCGTTATCAAGTGATTCAAATTTGGTGCTTAACGCTTCGCCGGTTGCGTATACTAATGCCGGGCGTATACGCTTGCCTCCGCCGGTTACTGAATAGCGAATGGCCTTATGTAAAGTAATGGGGGGATCTGTTTCTTTAGGCAGATTTTTACTGAGTTGGAGATTGACACGATCAGCATACTGCTCAAGTAAATTTTCAGCTGATAAAGTGCTGGCAGCCATATCCTCAGTCGTTTGTTGCTGCGTCATCGTCAAGGTCCTTCTCTACCCAGTTATCATCTTCCTTGCTTAAAACTGATATTTTTTGTTCTGCGGCTTGCAGGGCTTGTCGACACTCACGCGTCAGTTTTACGCCATCCTCAAAGTTTTTTAGAGAATTTTCTAGTGAAAGGTCTCCTTTTTCTAGTTTATTAACTAGCGTTTCTAGTTGCTTCAGGGACTTCTCAAAATCGATCGTTTTGTTAGCTGTTTTTCGTGCCACGGCCATTTCCTAAATTTATTTTTATTTTTTTAGCAGAGCATTCTAGTGAGCTCAAAATTTTGTCTAGTTCAAGTTTGCGGTAACCTTATTGACATCATTTTAGCGCTGGTCTAGAGTCCCATATACTTTAGACTGGGTCTAAACTATCTTATATACGGCCTTATTATATGGCAAATATATATTGAATTTACTAACCACATCATAGCTGGAGGAAGTAATAATGTCTCTAAAAGGCAGTAAGACTGAAGGAAATTTAAAAGACGCGTTTGCGGGTGAATCACAAGCAAATCGAAGATACCTATATTTCGCAGCAAAGGCTGACGTTGAAGGATTCAACGACGTTTCTGCAGTATTTCGTTCAACCGCAGAGGGTGAAACAGGTCACGCACACGGCCATCTTGAATATTTAGAAGAATGTGGTGATCCAGCTACAGGACTGCCCATCGGTTCTACTTCAGATAATTTAAAAGCCGCGATTGCAGGCGAGACGCATGAGTACACAGATATGTACCCTGGAATGGCAAAGACTGCACGTGACGAAAGTTTTGATGAAGTTGCGGATTGGTTTGAGACGCTAGCAAAAGCAGAGCGTTCACATGCAAACCGTTTTCAGAAAGCACTAGACACGCTAGATTAGTCTAAGTGACTGAACAAAAGTCTGAAAAAAAGTCAGTACATAGGTCTGCGTAAAAGCAGAATTAGATTTTGCGAATGCACAAATTGTATCTACACATTTTGTGCATCGCAAAATCACCTAAACACTCCGCAGGATTATCATCTAAACACTTTGTAGGATTAATGTATGAGAGAAGGTAGCTTAGACGCACCTACGCGCCACCCGATTGATTGGAAAGATCCAAAGTTTTACGACGTCGAAGATCTTAATTCCGAGTTAGAGCGTGTTTTTGATATATGTCATGGGTGTAGACGTTGTGTGAGTTTGTGCAATTCTTTTCCAACACTATTTGATCTAGTGGACGAATCAGAAACCATGGAAGTAGATGGTGTTGCAAAAGAAGACTATATGAAAGTGGTTGATCAATGTTATCTCTGCGATTTGTGTTTCCTAACTAAGTGTCCATATGTTCCGCCACACGAGTGGAATGTGGATTACCCGCACTTAATGTTGCGCGCCAAAGCAATTAAGTTTAAAGATCAGGGCGCATCCAAACGCGATAATATGCTCAGCAATACGGATAAAAATGGACGTTTCTATGGTATCCCTGTGGTTGCGCAAACGGTAAATGCGGTAAACAAGAGCGCAATTGCACGTAAACAAATGAAGAAGTCTTTGGGGGTTCATCCTGAGGCTTATTTACCCAAATATGAGAGTAAGTCGGCTAAAAAGAAATTAGCAAAGCACCAAACTTCAGTCTCAACACCCAAAGCAGTGGGAAGCACTACAGGCAAGGTAGCCATCTACGCAACTTGTTACGGCAACCATAATGAACCACAGCTAGTTGAAGACTTGGTAAAAATTTTTGAACATAATGGCATTGCAACTAAGCTCATTACACAAGACAAGTGTTGTAGCATGCCAAAGTTAGAATTGGGTGATTTAGAATCAGTTGCTGTAAATAAAGATCACAATATACCCATCATGCGTGAAGTGATAGATGAGGGTTGGGATATTATTGCGCCCATTCCTTCTTGTGTATTAATGTTTAAGCAAGAATTACCGTTAATGTTTCCTGAGGATGAAGCATTAAAAAAAGTACAACAATCTATATTTGATCCGTTTGAGTATTTAATGCTTCGACATAAAGAAGAACTACTCAATACAGATTTTAAAACTAAGCTTGGTAAAGTTTCATACCATGCGCCATGTCATTTACGCGTACAGAAGATTGGCAATAAAACCAGAGATATTTTGAATCTGGTGCCTGATACCGAGGTTGATCTGATCGAACGATGTGCGGGGCATGATGGCACCTATGCAGTGAAAGAAGAATTTCATGAAATTTCTATGAAAATCGCTAGGCCAGTTGTAAATAAAATCAAAAAAAATGAAGCAAACTATTTTTCTAGCGATTGCCCATTGGCAGGCTATCACTTGGCAAATGGCGTTGATAAAAATCAATCATCGCCTACGCACCCCATAACACTTTTAAGGACCGCTTACGGATTATGATGTCCCATCCATTTTAAAATTAAATAAATTAATTTATGCAAAAATTATCCAGACAAGATTTACATTCACTTGAAGACTATTCCGCAATGCGTGATGAGTTTCGTGCGCAAGTAATTCAACATAAAAAGAATCGTGTGCTGCAAGTGGGTCCAAATGTCACCATGCATTTTGAAGATCGTTTGGTGATGCAGTATCAAATTCAAGAAATGCTGCGTGCAGAAAAAGTATTCGAAAGCTCAGGCATTCAAGAAGAGCTTGATGCCTATAACCCCATGATACCGGATGGCAGTAACTGGAAAGTGACATTTATGGTCGAATTTCCAGATCCGGAGGAACGTGCAATTCGTTTGCGAGAGTTGTTAGGGATTGATGTTGCCACCTATGTGCAAGTGTCTGGCCACGATAAAGTAACTCCAATATGTAATGAAGATTT
>CAZVPJ010000097.1:0-6874 GCA_964629035.1 uncultured Thiotrichales bacterium
AATTTCTTTGAAAATTTATCAAATTCAGGTTTTATTGTATTATCAATCTTCTCAAAAGATATAGGCTTGCCGTATTGATTAAAGTTTATGAAATCTGGTGTTTTGCTGTTTTTAAAGAGTTCTGATGGTTTAGGTTGAAAAGGTTCTTTTCTTTTAATTGAATCCCAGTCGACTCTGTCGTCAACTTTTAATGTATGCATAAGAATATTATTTAATTCTTCAATAGCGTTCTTTGCCTCTACATTAAGTTGATCGACTTGTTCGGCCTTTTTTTCTTTTTTGCTAATTTCAAGTTGCCGTTTATATTTTGTTTCCCAATTTTTTAATACTTTTTCTGTCTTTGTTTTTAGAACACTTATTTCAGTCGATTTGAGATTTTTAAAATCATTAATTTCTGAAAATTCTATATCTATTCCAAAACTAGTTGGATTTCCTTTTGCATTATAGTTTTGATAAGCATCTGATATATTTACCTTGTCAGCAATAAGTTCAGGAACTTGCAAGTTAAAATTTACAGATTCAGTGTTTATCATTTTCAATGACCTTTTGAATTAATTTATTTACTTAATTTTAAAACAAGAATAAGGGGGGTATGAATTAATGTAAGCAACTCTTTTCGTTTGCTTGCTACAAATAATTCAATGCATATCCCACCACGCAACTAATACAAATCCAATAAAACAGATCAATGTGACAAGAAAATATTTTGATTTTCTTTGTTTTTGTCGAATCGGATCGAGTGCGACCCAGGTAGACACCACGATGCCAATAAAAAATATCACCATCAGTATGGAGGGTATTTTTGTTAGCAATGATTCCACTTAATTATTCCCAGCATTCAACCTTTGTTTTACTCTATCAAATTCAATTCACAAAATACTTAAGTATGTCTAAAAATTGGTCGCTTCCTGAAAGAAAACTGATAGCAGAATTATGTGTGGGCATGGCTAGAAATATGTCAGGGGTCTTAACTTCTGCAAAGGACGGCTATTATTGGCATATGGCAACAGCATGCTTCGAACAGGGTTGCATTATGCTATGGAAATTGGATGTTGCAGTGGGTGCAACACAGTCAGGGAAATCGGATATTCAATTTGCGGAAGATATCAGCAAGAAAGTCAAACCATCTAGTTACAAGTTTTTATCTTCAGATGATATTAGGAAGAAAGTGCTAGAGAGCTTATATCCTGTTTGTCCTTCCACTGAAGAAATCATATCTAGTTATCTAGGAGTGGTTTGTGACTATGGTGCAACTGAATTACTACTTCCTACCACTCGCGAGGAATTTAAGCCTCAAAAAATGTACCTAAAAGAATTGGATGCGTTAGCGAATATGGGTTATTTAGAGAGACGAGATAGTAATTTTATTTGGACCGATAAAATTACTCCAGCCATGGAAGCAAATTATTTTTGGAATGAAAGTGGATCAAATAATGATGATGTGCAGAAGAAGGATATAACTCAAGAATGTATTCGCTTGCTAGATCAAACACCAAAACATACCAAACTTGTGCTTGCTAAAGAAGCTAAGCAGCTATCTCAGCTAAAATTCATGTTGCTTCTTCACGATCAATTTGATGGTCTATTCATGTCGAAAAATCCAGACGGTACTAAGCGATTAGATGTATCCGACACTCGTTTGGTATTCGAAATTCAAGAGCATTTATGTAAGACGTGGTAACGTAAATTTTTTAACTAATAGAGTCGTTTTTTTGCTTGCGTTACATATGATCGCAATCAAATCTTTGAGTTGGGTGCTGACAAATTAATTTTTCTAGATGAAAAATAATATGCCTATTGCTTACAATTTTTGTTTACACTGTGAATTGTTATGACAACCTCTATCGATAATACCTACCGCCCTTATCTGCTGCCAAAGCGTCTGGTTTTTTTTGATCTTGACGGAACCATTATTCCATCAACCAATGCCATGGGCAGAAGAATTGCGATTGCGATGAATTCGTATGAAAAGTTACGGATGGTTGCAAAAGAAAAATTAGCAATTGAGGACTTGCCGGATCTAGACAATGAAGATTGTAGCCAATGGCATCGAGAACACGGTGGACCAAAAGGCTTAATAAAACATGTATTTAGAGATGTTGGTTTAGATGATGATGTTAAAGAATGTTTAGCTTTTTATTTTAACGGCCTCTTTAGCGAACGTTTAGAGCAATATCATCCGGATGATCTTAAGTTCGATGTACTCTCTGATTCGTCACTACAATTTGTGCAAGCTATCGCTAAAGTGGCTACCATTATTTTAGTGTCGTACCGCTATCAGCCAAAAAGAGATTTTTATAATTCCCTGGATGCTATTGGACTCACTAAAAATGGCTTGTTTGGCACCCATAATGCTTTTGCGGTGGGCGGACCAAGCTCTTCTGCAGATGGCTCTAAGGCACGTTTTGTTGGCAAGATGTGGCGGCGAGAAATTCGAGCACAACGCAGGTTGACTTCAGAAACAGGCAAAACCTTTCCACCCTTTATGATTGGTGATTCGATTCGTGATTTGCATTTTGCAGCCGATGCGGGTGGTGTATTTTTTGGAGTATCTGAAACAGGTGTGGATTCAAAACAAGCGCTCTTGAATGAGATTAAAGAGCTAGGAGTCGATTTGGATACCAATTCTCGCGTTTTTCCATCCATCGAAGATCCAGAGTTGCAAAATATTTTACTTGAGGAATGTGAAGCCTATATCGAGGCACTCAAGCATATGCCCGAAGAAAGCTAGAGTAATTTAGCTTGAAAGGTCAAGGCAGAAAGATCAAATAATAAAGATCTAGCGAGAAAGATATATCAAGATCCCGTAAATCAACAAAAGTACAGCGGAGTGGTTTTTGTAGGATCAGACCAAAAAATTAAATGTAGTTGAAGCGGCTGTATTTTCTACTAAACATGTCCTGTACTGAGTTCCATGATCTGCCACTCGCGCAAATATTAACCTTATGGCTGCTAATACTATTAGCCTTAAATCTTATCCCCATTGACCGCCTATTTTGTTTAAACTGTGCAGATATTTTGATCATTGAAAATAACTACACTCATGCCTGAAGAAATTAGACAAACCCAATCTACACATTTTGGTTTTCAAGAAGTTAGTCCAAAGGAAAAGACTGAAAAAGTAACACAGGTGTTTGAGTCGGTCGCAGGCAATTACGACATCATGAATGATGTGATGTCACTCGGACTGCATCGCATATGGAAGCGTCATTTTGTGCATTTAGCGAATATACGACCGCATTTTCATATCTTGGATCTCGCCGCTGGAACCGGTGATATATCTGCTTTATTTGCTCCAAAAATAGGTGACAGAGGCTCTATTACCTTGTGTGATCCTAATGGTGCGATGTTGGAAGAAGGACGTCGACGCATGGTTGATAAAGGCTTATTAAAAAATATCCGCTATGTCCAAGCGATGGGTGAAGATCTGCCTTTCCCCGAGGATCATTTTGATCGCGTAACCATTGCATTTGGTTTGCGAAACTTCACGGATAAGGATAAAGCCTTACGAACTATTTTTTCGTTATTAAAACCAGGTGGGCAGTTAATGGTGCTGGAGTTTTCTAAGCCTAAAGACTGGTTGAAAGGTGCATATGATACGTACTCGTTCAAATTGTTGCCCAAGATGGGTGAGATGATTGCCAAGGATGCGGAGAGTTATCAGTATTTAGCCGAATCCATCCGTAAACACCCCGATCAAGAAACACTAAAGTCTATGTTTGAAACGGCCGGTTTTGAAAAGTGTAATTACATAAATTTAAATGGCGGTATTGTGAGTATTCATCGCGGCCATAAGCTGTCGCTATAAGGGTTAGTTGTATCATGCTACTCAACCTCATTAATCTCGCACTGAAGAAGTACTTAGATAGTGACCCTGAGATTTCAGCAAAATTAAATACATTTGCTGGGCAGGGGTTGTTGGTGCACTTAACCGATATTGACAAAGAACTGCTTGTAACGCCCGTTCAAGCCGGTCTTGAAGTACAAGAAAATAAAAGTGATGAAGAGTCATTAGATGACAAAGAGCTTGAGATAACGACCACGATTCATTCCGACATAGTAAGTCTTGCGAGAATGGGGTTAGGGGCTGAATATCAATCCATGTTAAGCAGCGGTGCTTTAAAAATTGAAGGTGATGTCGAGTTTGCTAATCAATTACGCTCGATATTTATGCAAGTTGATATCGATTGGGAAGATATAGCATCTCAGTATGTAGGCGATGCAGTGGCATACCAAATAGGTTTGATTGTAGGTCGCTTTAAGAATTATAAAAGTCGCTCAGTAAATAACTTTCGTTTAGATGTAAGCGAGTATTTACAAGAAGAGTCTCGCATTGTGCCCACCAAAGTTGAATTAGATCGATTTATGAATGGTGTCGACGATCTGGATGCAAATGTGCAACGTCTTGAGGCTCGCATGCTACGTCTTATGAATTCATTTAAAGAGAATCAAGTTTAATCATGCGTTATATACGTTTACTTTTTCGTATTTTACACATAAACGTGGTTCTTTTTAGGCATGGTTTAGAAGAGGTTCTACTGGCAGTTCCGTTTTTTCGTCCGATTCGTTTTATTTTATTTTTAATGCCGTGGCATTGGTTTAGAAAATTGGAAACCAGTCACGGTGCACGCATTCGCCGTGCGTTAGAAGATCTTGGGCCGATCTATGTAAAATTTGGACAAGCTTTATCTACGCGCCGTGACTTATTGTCTGAAGAAATTGCAGATGAGTTAACCAAGTTGCAAGATCAGGTGCCTCCATTTGATGGTGAAGTGGCTCAAGAAGTTATCGAGAAAGCTTTTAAGAGGCCGGTTAGTGAAGTTTTTAAGGAATTCAGTGTAGAGCCACTAGCCTCTGCATCGATTGCACAAGTTCATTGTGCAACCCTGCATGACGGTACCGAGGTCGTAGTAAAAGTTTTACGACCAGGTGTGGAAAAGCGTGTGCGCAGAGATTTGGAAATGATGCATTCCTTGGCATCGATTGCCCATCGTTATTGGGAGGATGGTAGGCGACTACGCCCTAAAGATGTCGTGAATGAATACGAAAATGTCATCATAGATGAGTTGGATTTAATGCGTGAGGCCGCTAACGCAAGCCAACTGCGCAAGAACTTTGAAAACTCAACTGACTTGTATGTGCCAGAGGTATATTTTGACTTGAGCACCCGCAATGTAATGGTACAGGAACGCATACGCGGTATTCCTGTAAATGATATGAATGCCTTGCGAGAGCATGGTGTGAATCTTCAAAAACTGTCTGATCGTGGCAGCCACATCTTTTTCACCCAGGTGTTTAGCCATAACTTCTTTCATGCGGATATGCACCCGGGCAATATTTTTGTGTCGTATGAAAACCCTGAAGATCCAAAATACATTGGTGTAGATTTTGGCATCATGGGAACTTTGGCGTTAGAAGATCAGCGTTATTTAGCTGAAAATTTACTAGCCTTTTTGAATGCAGATTATCGTCGTGTTGCAGAATTACATTTAGAATCTGGTTGGGTGCCAGCTGATACACGTGTTGATCAATTTGAGTCAGCTATCCGAACAGTTTGTGAACCCATTTTCCAGAGACCGCTAAGTGAAATTTCATTTGGTGGTTTATTGCTACGCTTATTTCAAACTGCACGACGTTTTAATATGGAAGTACAGCCGCAATTAGTACTCTTGCAGAAAACGTTATTAAACATCGAAGGCTTGGGCCGCACTTTGGATCCTGATTTGGATCTTTGGAAAACAGCTAAGCCTTTTCTAGACCGATGGATGAGTGAGCAAGTGGGTCCACGCGCATTGATGTCGGGTATTCGTAAACAGTTGCCGCGAATGGCTGAGCGTCTACCAGAAATTCCAGACTTGGTGTACTCCACTATGAAAACGTTTGAGCAAGGTCAAACCAAGCTTGAAATGCATAGTCAAGAGCTTGTGGAAATTCGTAAAGAAATTAAAAATTCCAATCGTAATCTGATCGTAACGGTTGTGTTAGGTTTTGTTGGTGTGATCACAGCGTTGTGGTTCTTCTAGCTAAAAAAAGCTTAAGACGCTCTGGTTTATTAATGTAATGGTTAAGACGAGGCGAAAAATGTTGAAAAGAGCGAAGTGTATATATTCATACATGAGCGAATTTGAGACCATTTTTTAACGACGTATTAGAATAAATCAGAGTTTCTATAGCACTTATGGATGTAACCCCAATACTAGACCCTCTTAATGAGGCTCAAAGAGAAGCAGTTAGTTGCGACACGGTTCCAGCGTTAGTTATTGCCGGGGCGGGAAGTGGTAAAACACGAGTGTTGGTGCATCGCATTGCTTGGTTATGCGAAGTGGTAGGGGTTTCACCATTCAGTATACTTGCAGTGACGTTTACGAATAAAGCTGCAGCAGAAATGCGAGCACGTGTAGAAGAGCTACTCAATAACCATTTAGCAGGTATGTGGATGGGGACTTTTCATGGTATTTCTCATCGTTTGCTACGAGCACATTGGCAAGAAGCTAATCTTAAACAAAGCTTTCAGATACTCGATAGCGGTGACCAAATTCGCCTGATGAAGCGTGTGATCCAAGGCATGGGTTTGGATGATACGAAGTGGCCTGCTAAAAATGCTTGCTGGTTTGTTAACTCGCAAAAAGAAGAGGGTTTGCGACCTAAGAATATGAGTGATCATGGTGATATCACTCAACGCCAATTAATAAAGATATATGCAGCATATCAAGAGGCGTGTGAACAAACCGGTCTAGTAGATTTTGCAGAGTTGTTGTTACGTAGCTTGGAGTTGCTAAAACAACGTCCCGATATTCTTTCGCATTATCAAACCAAGTTTCGTCATATTTTAGTAGATGAGTTTCAGGATACAAACTCGATTCAATATCAGTGG
>CAZVPJ010000098.1:0-6872 GCA_964629035.1 uncultured Thiotrichales bacterium
AGTAAAACCATGTGTTACGTATTGGGTCATCATATAGCCTCAGCTTGCTCACAATCTAAAGTGAAATAGATGAATGATGCGTTCAGATTTAAACTAACTCATGCGCATCAATATATTAGGCATTCACTGCGATGGATGGCTAGTGATACACTTGCTACATGAGCGCCCGTAGCTCAGCTGGATAGAGCATCGGCCTTCTAAGCCGAGGGTCGCAGGTTCGAATCCTGCCGGGCGCACCAAAGAGTTTTCTGCATTTTTAACGGTTTCAAAGCTACTTTCTTGAACTACAAGCGCTTAATTCTCTCTAATTAGTAACATAGTCAATTCAATCATAAATACGCTATTATCATGAAACTGGTTATGGTGAGCGTAGCTCAGTCGGTAGAGCGCAGGATTGTGATTCCTGTGGTCGTGGGTTCGATCCCCATCGCTCACCCCACATTTTAAAATTATGCTTATAGATTTGGTGGAATTATCAAATATAGCTTGGACTCGCTGTATTTAGCTATGTAATTGCAATTAGTAACATTTGCAAATGAAAATATGCAGCCATACTATTAGCGTAATAGTCTAAATGAACACTAATTGCATTACATGCCTGCAAAATTAAAAATGGCATATTGACCTAATTAAATAATTACATGAGTGGTTAGATCGCTCACTAATTAACCAATATTTATCGTTAACTCTTGGAGTACTACATACATGAAAAATTTAAAATTATTTTGCCTGCTTGTGTTGGTAGCCGTTCTGGCAACAGGTTGTGCAACAAGGACACATGATAGCCGTATGGCGTGTGCAGCAGCGGGTGCACTGGGTGGAGGTGTTATTGGCGGAGCAGCAGATAATACTGATGGTGCATTAGCGGGCGCAGTGATAGGTGGAATTCTAGGCTATATCATTTGTCCTAATTCAGCCGAAGCGGCTGAGCCTGTCATGGAAGCTCCGGGTGATGCGGATGGTGACGGAGTAACCGATGATAAAGATCGTTGTCCAACGACCCCTGCTGGTGCAAAAGTGGATACTAATGGTTGTGAATTAGATAGCGATGGTGATGGTGTAGTGGATAGTAAAGATGCCTGTCCTGGAACACCCGCTGGCGTAAAAGTGGATGCCAAAGGCTGCGAGGTTATGGCTAAAGCGATTTCACTTAGTGGAATCTACTTCCAAACCAATTCAGATGAATTGAAGAGTGAATCTATCGCCGTACTTGACGCAACAGCGGATACCTTAATTGCTAATCCTGGTGTAGGAGTAGAAATTGCAGGTCATACGGATAGTCAAGGTGATGCTGGATATAACCAAGGCTTATCTCAACGCCGAGCCGATGCGGTAAGAAGTTACTTAACATCAAAAGGTGTCAATGCTTCTCGTCTTTCAGCTGCAGGGTATGGAGAAACTCAACCAGTAGCTGATAACGAAACGTCAGAAGGTAGAGCACAAAACAGAAGGGTAGAATTACGTATTACCCAGTAATGTTTACCAGTGCTATTTAGTTGGTAAAACTAATAAAAAGCCCGCATAAAGCGGGCTTTCTTATTGCAGGAAATGTAATAAACACAATTACATTAGTAAGAAAGAATTAGAGAGAAATTTTATTTTTAATACACCACTCAATGACTTCCGTAGTGTCAAAAATGTAATCTTTTGAGGTTGTGGGACGGCTTGAATTTTTTTTAGGCTTGATAGAATAAGGAAGTCCTTGTTCTGCCCAAGTATCAATCTTAGTTTGACTTACGCCGAATATGGCTGCCAAATCAGAGCAGTTCACTTTAAGACCCACAAGTTCTCCACATAATATAATAAATTGATTTTGAAAATTGTATTTTGATGTATTGTAAAATTCGAATGTTTTTATTCATAATTGAGTACTAATTATAAGTATTCAAGCTTCGCGCTGCAATTTTGTAATTTGAATTGCATAGAATTTTATTAAAAATACAGTTTCATTAAAACAAGCCTAAGAGATAGATTCTAAGGGTGTTGTGGTAAATCTTCTTAGAAAGCACATACTTTATGACAAAGGAATTTTAAAATGCATCGCTTGGTAATAAGGGCCATTCTAATCTATGTCGTATCCACAATATATGGATATGCTGATGATTCTGCTGAATTTTATCAAGAAATACCTCAGCAGTGTCTTTCTGGATGTATAACCACTTATGGGGATGTATTGGGTGAATCACCCGCGGGCATTGCGGCATATTCTAACTGCGACTCAGATTGCGTGATCTTCGAGCCCAACCGTCTAAATGAAATATACACGGGTATAAAATGGCAATGTGTTGAATATGCAAGACGATGGCTGCTGAATGAAAAGAGTGTGGTGTTTGGCGATGTTGATATTGCCGCAGATATATGGGCTCAAGAGCAGGTAATTAACCCATTAACACAACATGTTCAAAAATTTGAGTCAATAGTAAACGGAGCGAGTAATCTGCCACAGAGAGGGGATTTAATAATTTACGGTAAAGATTACCTGGGAACTGGGCATGTCGCAGTCGTGGTGGAAATTAATAAAGCGCAACAAACGATTCACGTCGCGGAACAAAATTATGACAATAGTAAATGGACCACAAACTATGCGCGTGAAATTAAATATACTAACTACAACAACCGTTTTTGGCTTTTAGATAGCTATTTAATAGGATGGAAACGTGTGGAGTAAATTAAACGCTAACTAATGCTAATAAGTTCTCGTGAAGGGTCTTATTGCTGAGCATCCTTTCGAAGGATGCGTAGTGTTAAAGCAATAAAAGTTATTATGCAAAGTGCGGCTAAATAACCAATCACCTTGTCATAGCTTCCGGTTAGAAAAGCATATTCTGAACTTGGGTTTGAATCGGTTACCCGCTTGAATACCTTTATTACAATTACCCAACCCGCATGTATACCTATGCATAGCGCAATATTATTCGTTTTCAACCGCACAATTGCGAGTAACGTTCCTGCTAAAAATAAGGCAATGAAGGAATCAACAATGCCTGACAAATTAGCAAAGCCAGCGAAGGCATTTTTTAGAAGTACGAAACCACTGGCCCAATCCAAAGCGTCCGCTTTTAATTCAATATCGGGCTGCAGGAAATGGACTGCAGCATAGAAAAGGCTCGTCGTAACAATTGCGAAAATGCTAGTGCTATGTCTCTTAACAGCACTTAACATAGCACCTCGAAAAAGTGTCTCTTCAAGAAAGCCAATAATTAGACCGGATATTAAAGCAGTCAAGATCAAGCCTATTATATTAATTAAAGATACTTCCCAGCCTGTATCCAGAGTGCGATTTTGGGTGGTCAATAAACCAACAACCACTGGCAACATAATGAAGAGCCCAAAGCTGATGCCCTTGAGAAGGTCCTGTAAGAAACGTTTTTTATCAGAGCAATAGCCAATAGTCTGCCAAGTAGTAAATCCAAGTCGTTTATAGAGTGTAATGAATAAAATAATGGCTATAAGTAAAACACTTCGGCTCGCAACGCGGTCAAAATCCAGTTCAAACCAATTCGTTAACACAAGATAAAGGGGGTAGGAAATTGCTGCCCCGCTCAAAAGTGCTATTGCAAAATAGGCAATAAAGATTAAAAGTGCAGGCATAGAAGGATTATAAGATTATTATATCTTCGGAATAAATGGCTATAGCTACATTTCTGATAAATAAATTCGGTTATAATTCTGATGTACTCATGTGAGTTGTTCGTGAGACAGGCTCAGTTTTAAGAGCTAAAACCTAGTTAAATCATGCGAGAGTGGCGGAATTGGTAGACGCGCTGGTTTTAGGTACCAGTGGGGTAACCCGTGAGAGTTCGAGTCTCTCCTTTCGCACCATAGTTTAGTGCATTAAATATACATACAAGCCCTATGGTACGGCTGATCAAAATGGTCAGAGCATATGATCAGGTTAAGTGATCATAATAAAAGTGACCATATAACAAGTTCGGTTTATTTATATTTATATGAGAGCTTAACACCAACGATAAATTTAGAGTGACTTGATGGGCTCTTAACGAATTTACATACATCATAATAAGAAAATAAATTAACCAAAAGAAAACTAAAGTAACCATGCAAGTATCATTAGAAATCTCTGAAGGCTTAGAGCGCAAAATGACGGTAGAAGTACCGGCTGAAGAAGTCAATTCTGCTATTGAAGTCAAATTAAAAAAATTAAGTGAAAATGTAAAAATGTCTGGCTTTCGACCAGGCAAAGTACCACTTCGTGCAGTACGTCAGCAGTACGGTAAAAAGGTAACGCAAGAAGTCATTGCAGAAACAATGCAAACAAGTTTTCAAAAAGCTGTGATTCAAGAAAAACTTCGTCCTGCAGGTAGCCCAAGTATAGAGCCAGTCAGTGTTGAGATTAGTAAAAATCTCAAATACATTGCAACATTTGAAGTTTATCCCGAAATTGATTTAATCGATTCAAGTACGCTAGAAATTGAAGTCGCCGATGTAGAAATGACGGAAGCTGATATTGACGATATTGTAAATAAACTTCTTAAGCAAAAAACAATCTGGACAGAAGTAGATCGCAAAGCCGAGCAAGATGACCAAGTGACAATGAATTTTGTTGGCAAAATAGACGGCGAAGTATTCGACGGGGGTAGCCAAGATAACTTCCCAACGGTTATTGGTTCAAGTAACTTGTTACCAGATTTTGAGAAACAGCTTACTGGTGTGGCTAAGGGCGATAAAAAATCGTTCGACGTAACGTTTCCTAAAGACTATATGCAGCAAAATCTAGCAGAAAAAGTTGCAACTTTTGATATAGAAGTTTTAAAAGTTGAAGCTGGTGAATTACCTGAGCTAACAGAAGAAATTATTAAAGAATTTGGTGTTGAGGAAGGTACTGCTGAAGCATTTCGCAAGCAGTTAAGTGACAATATGACGCTAGAAATGTCGCAACGTGTAAAAGCATTCGAGAAAAACAGTGTAATGGAGACATTGTTTGAAGGCATTAAAGTTGATATTCCAAAATCGTTGGTTAAACAAGAGATCGTCGCACTACGTGGTCAGGCGATGTCTAATATGCAAATGCCAGAAAATTCAGGATTACCTGACGATGTATTGCCTGATCATCTGTTTGAAGAAGAGGCAAAGAAAAGAATTTCGCTTGGTTTAATCATTAGTGAAATTGTTCAGAAAAAAGAAATTAAGCTCGATCAAGATAAAGTTACTCAGCAATTAAATGTAATCGCTGGAGGTTATGGAAAACCCGAAGAGGTGATTCAATATTACCGAAGCAACCGAGATGCGATGGCTAATATAGAAATGTTGGTCATGGAAGAACAAGTGGTAGACTATGTGCTCGGTGAAGCTAAAAAGAAATCTAAAAAATTCAGCTTTGATGAGTTTGTTAATAAACAAAACTAAGTGTATAAACGTAACTATTTAGCAGGAAATAAATATGTCTGATTTTAATTCACAACATTCAGATCCACAAAACGGTGTGCAAGATACGCAAGCATTAGGGCTTGTACCTATGGTAGTGGAACAGTCTGCACGTGGTGAGCGTGCATATGATATTTATTCACGCTTATTAAAAGAACGCGTAATTTTTATTGTTGGGCCTATTGAAGATCAAATGGCAAATTTGGTCGTCGCGCAATTGCTGTTTTTAGAGTCAGAAAATCCGGATAAAGATATTTCTATTTATATTAATTCTCCGGGTGGTGCAGTTACTGCTGGTATGGCGATCTATGACACGATGCAATTTATCAATCCGGACATAAGTACGCTATGTATTGGTCAAGCTGCAAGTATGGGGGCGTTATTATTAGCAGGAGGTGCTGCAGGGAAGCGCTATGCATTGCCACACTCCCGTGTGATGATTCATCAACCTCTAGGTGGATTCCAAGGTCAGGCTACCGATATTGATATACATGCGCGTGAAATTTTAAAAATTCGCGAAGAGCTAAACAAAATACTTGCACATCACACAGGTCAATCTGTGGAACGCATCGCAGAAGACACTGATCGTGATAACTTCAAGGACAGTGAAACCGCAAAAGAATATGGGTTAATTGACGAAGTACTCGATAAGCGTATACCGAACGCTGAGACGTAGAATACAAGGCGTCAATTTTCTATCACTAAAATCAAGCGCTTAAGTTTTTTAAGAATCAATTTGGAATCAATGAGTTGTGAAATGCTTAAAAATTGTTCAAGAACTTGTGTTTCAGTGCACTACAAAACTCTAAAAATAAGCGTATAGTTTACATAACTAGAGCGTATTATCTTTCGGGATAATCAATTTCCATATAGAACTAAGTTTCAATATCAGCATCTTATTTATAGACAAGATGTGCGGTAATTTTAATGAGTGACGACACAACAACCAAGGATCAGGAAAGCGGCAAACTACTGTATTGCTCTTTCTGTGGTAAAAGCCAACACGAAGTTCGTAAATTAATTGCTGGACCCTCCGTATTTATATGCGATGAGTGTGTTGAGTTATGCAACGATATAATTCGTGAAGAAATGCAGGACCAAGCACCTGCCGGCTCTACAAAGCTACCTAAGCCCATCGAAATTAATGGCATTTTAGATGAGTATGTTATTGGCCAGGATCGCGCCAAAAAAGTACTTTCCGTTGCGGTTTATAATCATTACAAACGTCTGGATGCAAAAAACGCAAGTAAGAACGCGGTTGAACTTGCTAAAAGTAATATTCTTTTAGTGGGTCCCACGGGTTCTGGTAAAACATTGTTAGCGGAGACGTTAGCGCGTTTACTGAATGTTCCGTTTACCATTGCAGATGCAACGACACTTACTGAAGCAGGTTATGTAGGTGAAGATGTCGAAAACATTATTCAAAAGTTATTACAAAAATGTGACTACGATGTAGATAAAGCGCAAACCGGTATTGTGTACATCGA
>CAZVPJ010000099.1:0-6803 GCA_964629035.1 uncultured Thiotrichales bacterium
ATGGGTAAATTATTTAAAGGTGTTTTTAACTTATTAAACAACTCCGTACATCTATATAACCCTAATCACCAAGGAAAAATTCAAACGGGTGAGATTATTGAAGGCATCGATAACCCACGCTTAGATGAATTGTTAGGTGATCAAGCTCAAGAACTACGTGATGAGATCGAATTGGTTCAAGGTGCAAGTCATGAATTTGATCAAGATGCTTACTTAAAAGGTGAGATGACGCCAGTATTTTTTGGTTCAGCCATAAATAATTTTGGAGTAGCAGAATTACTAGAAAAATTTGTTGAATATGCTCCGGCTCCTCAACCAAGGGAGGCTAATATTACTGATGTTGAAACTAGAGATGTATTGGCTGATGAGGAAAAATTCTCCGGATTCGTGTTCAAAATTCAAGCCAACATGGATCCTAATCATCGAGATCGACTGGCATTTCTGAGGATATGTTCGGGAAGCTTTCAAAAGGGTATGAAATTACAACATGTCCGTTTAAGCCGTGACGTTAAAATAAGCGACGCTTTGACCTTTATCGCTAAAGATCGAGAGCATGTTGATCGTGCTTATCCTGGCGATATTATTGGCCTTCATAATCATGGAACAATTCGCATAGGGGATTCATTCACGCAAGGTGAAAAGCTGGCATTTAAAGGTGTGCCTAATTTTGCTCCAGAATTATTTCGACGTGCGCAACTCAAAGATCCTCTAAAAATGAAGGCTTTACAGAAGGGTCTTATCCAACTTTGTGAAGAAGGGGCGACACAGCTTTTTCGACCTTTAATTAATAATGATTTGATATTGGGTGCAGTCGGTGTGCTCCAGTTTGAAGTGGTGCAACACCGCCTTAAACATGAATATAATGTTGAATGCCAATTTGAAGCAGTCAATGTGCAAACGGCAAGATGGGTTGCATCTGATGATGAGAAAGAGTTTCTAAAGTTTAAAAATAAGGCCGAAACCAATCTGGCTTTGGATCACGGCAATGAATTGGTTTACATTGCGCCAACTCGTGTAAATCTTCAAATGGCACTAGAAAAATGGCCCAATATAGAATTCCGAGCTACTCGTGAACATAGCAACATGTCCGAGCAATAATTCACACACGTATTACCCGTACGGTTATCTATTTTGACTCGCTCCAATAAAGATCGTCTCTATGCGAGCAAGCAAGACAAAATTGATAAATTTGTCTTTGATCAAAACGTTGCGGGTGTGTTTCAAGATATGATTGAGAGATCCGTGCCAGGCTATACTGCGCTCAATCAATTACTGCCGATTGTCGCTGACCAGTTTATCCAAGAAAATTCAAATGTATATGATTTAGGATGTTCATTAGGAGAAGCTTCCATTTCTATAGCAAATTCGACAGCTAGTAAGAATATTAAAATATATGCTGTGGATAACTCACCTGCAATGATCACAAACTTAGAAAATCGACTTAAAGAGTTAAAGTTAGATATTCCAATAGAAGTACAGCATCAAGATGTAACAGAAGTAGAAATCAAGAAGGGTTCATTTGTAATTCTTAACTACACACTTCAATTCATAGATCGCTCTAAGAGAGATTCGTTAATCAATAATATTTATACAAACCTGATGGACAAAGGTGCTTTGTTGATATCTGAAAAAATTTGCTATGAAGATCAACAGGAAGAGCAAATCATGCAGCAGTTACATGAGAACTATAAGCGACAAAATGATTATAGTGAAATGGAAATAAGTCAAAAAAGAGAAGCGCTGGAAGATGTTTTGGTACGCGATACGCATGATCAACATATGGAACGATTAGCTAACGCAGGATTTTCCAAAGTATCTGTTTTGACGAAATATTTGAATTTTGTTTCTTATCTTGCAATTAAATGATTGCTCCTGACCGAAAAGAACTCGCGAGTGCATTAGAATCCACGCGATTAAAAAGTGCTCAACATGATATTCTGAGATTACTCGATGAAAAATATGCTGACCCTAAACATGGTCACTTTAAAGATTGGAAAAAAGTCTTAGAAACACTTCCCAATATCGCCTCGAACTTTACCGATTTAAATAATGATACGGTTGTATTCGGGGATTCAAGTGATATTTCCTCAGAACAAAAATTATTTTTAGAGGCATCATTAAAGGAATTGTGTCCTTGGCGAAAAGGCCCATTTGAAATATTTGGAATTCATATTGATACTGAATGGCGTAGTGATTGGAAATGGGCGCGTATTTCTCCGTATATTGATCTCAAAGATAAGTTGGTGCTGGATATTGGTTGTGGAAATGGTTATTACGCATTACGCATGCAAGCAATGGCTGCAAAGTTGGTATTAGGAGTAGATCCTAGCTGGCACTATATATTTCAATTTCATGCGCTACAAAAATATTCATCAGAATTGCAACGTGCATTTGTTTTACCTTTTGGTTTTGAAGAATTACCTGAAAATATAGCAAAGTTCGACACGATATTTTCTATGGGTGTGTTATACCATCGTCAGGAACCGCAAAACCACCTCAGTCAAGTATATGAGAAAATAGAAGTGGGAGGGCAGTTTGTATTAGAAACATTAATTATAGATGATAAAGATGCTGACGTATTAATTCCAAATGAACGCTATGCAAACATGCGAAATGTTTGGGTGCTACCCAGTATTGTTCTATTGAAAACTTGGTTGACTGAAGCAGGTTTTAAAAAAATAGAAGTCATAGATACCACAATGACGACGGTAGACGAGCAGCGACAAACCGAATGGATGACACGATATTCTTTAGCGCAAGCTCTAAACCCAGATGATCACAGTTTAACTATAGAGGGCTATCAAGCTCCTTTGCGTGCAATTATTATTGCTGAAAAATAATTTAACGGTCTTCTTGTTTGGGTGTGTTGGTATCAACTTGGGTAATTAAACGTGCTCCACGGTCACCTTTGAAGTAAATCCATAGCCAATGCATGGCGACAACAATACGGTTGCGAACGCCAATTAAGAAATAGATATGGGCTAAGCCCCAAAGCCACCATGCCAATCTTCCTTTTGCTTTCATCCAACCAATATCAAATACAGCAGCACGCTTTCCTATGGTGGCTAGATCACCATAGTGTTTATAATGAAAAGGTTTGGAATTAGATTTACCTTTCAAGCGAGCTGTAATTAATTTGGCAACATATTGGCCTTGTTGTTTGGCTGCAGGGGCAATGCCGGGAACTTGTTTCCCACTTTTATCATTTATGGTTGCAGTATCGCCAATAACAAATACTTCAGGGTGTCCAGGTAATGTTAAATCTGGTGATATTTTTACTCGGTTAACCTGGTCAGTTTCTGCATCTAA
The DNA here is from genome assembly GCA_964629035.1 of uncultured Thiotrichales bacterium. Classification (GTDB taxonomy): domain Bacteria; phylum Pseudomonadota; class Gammaproteobacteria; order UBA4575; family UBA4575; genus JABDMD01. Next base: position 3,310 of record CAZVPJ010000099.1, read on the forward strand.
CCAATCAGCAGCCGGTGAGGCTTGCACACCTGCAGCCCATAATATGGTTTTTGAGGCTACTTTTTTGTCGCCAAATACAACGCCATCAGTATTACAGTCTGACACCAAGCTGCCTAGTTCTACTTCTACGCCTAAATTCTCTAATGCTTTCATAGCATAAGCGGATAAGCTTTCGTCAAAGTTAGGAAGCACTCTAGAAGCGCCTTCTATTAATATAACGCGTGTTTTTTGTATGTCGATGTTGCGAAATTCACCACTTAAAGTGTGATGTGCAAGTTCAGCAATGGTTCCAGCTAATTCAACACCCGTTGGCCCACCACCTATAACAACAAAGTTTAATAGTGCAGCACGAGTTTCAGGATCGGTCTCTCTTTCAGCTTTCTCGAATGCAATTAGGATTTTCTGACGAATATCGGTTGCATCCTCTAGCACTTTTAAACCAGGTGCATAATCTGCCCACTCGTCACGACCAAAATAAGCATGTCTTGCGCCCGTGGCTATCACTAATGTGTCGTATTTAATCGCTTCTGTATTTTCAAGAATGACTTTCTTTGCGTTTTTATCTATGTCGGTAACTTTTGCCAATAAAGTGGTGATTTCATTGCGCTTTCGTAGTAAATGTCGAATTGGCCATGCAATTTCAGAAGGTGCAAGCAGTGCCGTCGCTGCTTGATAGAGTAGCGGTTGAAACAAGTGATAATTGTGCTGGTCTATAAGTGTGATAGATACATCCGCACCTTTAAGGTGATGTGCTGTTTGGATGCCACCAAAGCCTGCTCCGATGATGACTACGTGATGTATATTTGTCATTTGTAATCATTCTATATCATGTCTAACTAGGCATGCTATGACATATTATGGCTTTATAACATACATCAAGCGCTACCATGTCAACCATTATTCTAGTTAGTCGTTATTCATAGTAAATGCTTGAAATTTAATATGACCCATTTATCTAAATTTATTGTTCTTATACTTGGTTCAATCATGCTCAGTAATAGCGTATATGCGTTATCGCATTATGAGGCTAGGCATTTATTAACTCGAACAGGGTTTGGTGCAAGTCAGGAGGATATCAATACATATCAACAGTTTGAATATGATCAAGCGGTTAACAAATTACTTGATCAAGTTAATGATGACGTAGTGATTAACCCACCTACATGGCTCTTAGATCCGCTGAATTTTGATCGAAAAAGAATTAAAAATGCTTCCCAAGAAGAAAAAAGAGCATTTCGAAAATCGCAAAAAATAAAAGAACTTGACTTAAAAGGATGGTGGGTTGCCACGATGGCTAATACGAAATCTCCATTAACTGAAAAAATGGTGTTGTTTTGGCATAACCACTTCACTACAAGTTTAAAAAAAGTGAAACAACCAACACTGTTGTATCGTCAAAATGTATTATTTCGCAAACATGCTATAGGAAACTTTAAAACACTAGCGTATGAAATCAGTAAAGATCCAGCCATGTTGGGCTATTTGGATAATTTTAAAAGCTCAAAGAAGGCTCCCAATGAAAATTTTGCACGAGAATTATTAGAGCTTTTTACTTTGGGCGAAGGAAATTATACAGAAAAAGATATTAAAGAAGCTGCACGAGCCTTTACAGGATGGTCTGTTGATCGTAAAACTGGAGAGTTTAAGTTTAGAAAACGTATACATGATTATGGTGAAAAGTCATTTTTAGGTAAGCGGGGCAAGTTCAATGGTAAAGATATTATCGAGATCATATTTGATCAACCGATGGTAGCAGATGTACTGGTGACTAAACTATGGAAAGAATTTGTCTCAGAAACTCCAGATCAAGCCGTTGTGAATCATTTAGCATGGGTATTACGTGAAAATAACTTTGAAATGAAACCATTAATGCGTGAACTTTTAATGAGTGATTCTTTCAGAAATCCTGATAATTTTGCACGGCTCATAAAATCACCTTTAGACTATGTTGTTGGTACTTTACGTATGTTGGAAATTCCTGTTAAAGATGGAAAAGCAGCTGCATATGCAAGTGCACATTTAGGGCAAAATGTATTTGATCCGCCTAATGTTAAAGGATGGCAAGGTGGTTTGGCATGGATAACGTCGAGCAGTCTGCTCACACGGCAACAATTACTAGAACGAATGTTTCGAGGCAAAGCAGCAGAAAATACCAAACAAGCAAAGAAGTTAGATAGAAAATTGAATATGCAAAAATTATTCAATAAGAAAAATCAAAACGTTGACCTGCGTCCATTTTTGGTAAATTTTTCGAATAAGTACTCTACACATGAAGTTCTTGATATCTTACTGGCAGATGATCCGGTGCATACTGGATTTGAAAATAACACTAAAAATAATTTCAATGCTGAAGATCTCCTTTCAATAATGTCTGACCCTGTTTATCAGCTTAAATAGAAGTAATATGCAACCATGAATAGAAGATCATTTTTAAAAATACCGGCAGTGCTCAGTGCTAGTTATTTCTTACCTCAGCAAAGCTTATGGGCACAACAATCTAAACCTAAATACCTGATATTAATTGAATTAAATGGTGGGAATGATGGTTTGAACACCATTATTCCATTCCGTGATCCAATGTATCAAAAATTACGTCCATCTATCGGCCTAAAAGAGAATGAAATCATTCCACTTACCGATCAATTAGCGATGCATAAAGCACTAAAACCTTTGCATAATCTTTGGGTAAACAAACAAATTGCTGTGATAAATGGTGTGGGTTATAAGGATCCTAATCGTTCACATTTTCGCTCTGTAGAGATTTGGGATACTGCTTCACATAGTGAACAATATTTAAGCGATGGTTGGGTGGGTAGAGTAATGCCTAAATCAATCAACCACAAAAATTATTTAGTAGACGGAATTGTTATAGGCAGAAATGCATTACCTTTGAGTGGTTCTAATATGCGTACGATCGTGATGAATACTATTGCAGACTTCACACAGCAGGCTAAATTGATCGAAAAACGAAAAAAGGCTACTGATAATCCCGCGCTTTCACATATTTTAGAGGTGCAAAGCAACATTAAATATACTGCGAGTGCAATGGAAAAGAAATTGCTAGCTAAAAAAGTTCAAGTACCTAACTTTAAAGCAGGGCCTTTTGGTAAACAATTACAAGAGGCGGCAAGATTTATTCTCAATGGCACTGCGGCACCAGTGATTAAAACTTCTATAGGAAGCTTTGATACTCATGCTGGACAAAAGAACACGCACCAGCGTTTATTGAAGCAGCTGGCAGATGGCATCAGTTCTTTTTCCCAATTGATGCATGAAAATCAACTATGGGAAGATGTGTTATTGATGACATATTCAGAATTTGGTCGAAGAGCTATGCAGAATGGAAATAATGGGACGGACCATGGCACGGCTGCACCACACTTTATGATCGGTGGAAATGTTAAGGGTGGTATGTATGGCGAGCAACCCGCACTGAATGATTTAGAAAACGATGATCTCCGATTTAAAGTAGATTATCGAAGTTTATATAACAC
>CAZVPJ010000100.1:0-6792 GCA_964629035.1 uncultured Thiotrichales bacterium
TTTAGATACATCCTTAAGGGGTGCAAAACCACCCGCCATATCTCCATATAAGGTCGCGTAACCCACAGACATTTCACTTTTATTTCCAGTAGTTAGCAGCATACTCCCTGTTTTATTTGATATAGCCATCAACAATACCCCGCGAATTCTCGATTGTATATTTTCCTCCGTAACATCGACTGAATAGCCTGCAAATACATTATCAAGACTCTCGGTAATCGCATTAAATGATTTTTTGATTGGAATATTATCTAACTTTATGCTGTTTAAACTCGCTAATTGATTAGCATCTTCGACACTTATATCCGATGTGTAATGAAACGGCATCATTACTGCATGTACATTCTCAGAACCCAATGCATCTACTGCAATGGTTAGCGTTATTGCAGAATCGATTCCTCCCGATAACCCAAGCACTACTTTCTTGAATTTATTTTTAAGAACATAATCTTTAACACCTAAAACCAATGCTTGATATATAGATGCATGTTTTGAAAGATTTTTGTTAATGCAATTACTTTTCTGCAGGTCATGCTGTTTCTTAGAATATTGGACACTAAAAACTCCTACATCAAAAGCAGGTGCCTGCAGAACAAGCTCACCTTGTTTACTGATACACAAAGACTCGCCATCAAATACCAACTCATCTTGCCCACCTATTTGATTGGCATACACAATGGGTATATTTTGCTCATCTACACGCTGCTTAAGCACCTCCAATCGCCGCCCAGTCTTTCCAAACTCATAAGGACTAGCATTAATATTAATAATCAGTTCTGCACCTAACGCTTTGCTTTTTTTAATGGGCTCAGCAAACCAGATGTCCTCGCAAATGGTGACGCCAACCATTACACCTCTTATATTGACCACACATGCATCACTACCAGAAGTAAAATAACGCTTTTCATCAAATACATCATAATTTGGTAATTGATGTTTATGATATGCAGCTACTATTTGAGAATCATAGAGCACTAAGGCTGTGTTAAACAGCTGATCACCTTCTTGTGTAGGTGTACCCAATACAATGTAAATATCTTTAATTTCGTTTTTAATTTTATTAATTGCGATCTCTACACGTCTAATGAGGGACGAGCGAAATAGTAAATCTTCTAGCGGGTAACCGGTTACAGACAACTCAGTAAAAACAATCATATCTGCTGATTCTTGGTCGCGTGCCTGTATGGCTGCTTCTATAATGAGTTTTGTATTACCCTCCACATCTCCAACTAAATAATTTAATTGTGCGAGTGCAATATTGAGATTATCTTTCATTACTCAGCTCAAATTATTTATGTTGTTAAAAGATTACCCATTGTCTTACCCATTTCTGCAAGTGTTCGAACCGTAGCAACACCAGCTCGGTCTAATGCTTGATATTTTTGCTCAGCAGTACCTTTACCCCCTCTTATAATGGCGCCCGCATGACCCATGCGCTTTCCAGTTGGCGCTGTTGCGCCAGCGATATATGCCACAACCGGCTTTGAGACATTGTGTTGTATAAATTCAGCAGCCTGCTCTTCTGCTGAACCGCCTATTTCTCCCACCATTATGATTCCATCAGTATCTTCGTCTTCTTCAAACAATTGCAAACAATCTATAAAATCGAGACCATGTATTGGATCACCGCCTATGCCCACACAGGTTGATTGCCCCAAACCATATTGAGCAGTTTGATTTACAGCTACATACGTAAGCGTGCCAGAACGAGAGACTATACCCACCTTACCCTGGTGATGTATTTCACCTGGCATAATACCTATTTTACATTCACCCGGTGTAATAATGCCCGGACAGTTAGGACCAATTAATATTGATTCACTGTCCTTTAGTACTGCATTTACTTTCACCATATCTAATACTGCAACGCCTTCCGTAATACAAACTATTAATTTGATTCCGGAATAGATAGCTTCAAGAATTGCATCTGCAGCAAAAGCTGCCGGTACAAAAATCACACTTGCATCTATTTCATGATTTAACATTGCAGAACGCACAGTGTTGTAAACAGGTAATCCTAACTCGGTTGAACCACCCTTAGCAGGCGTGACTCCAGCAACCACTTGTGTTCCATAATTAAGTGCATGTTTAGTATGGAAACTTCCTTGTGCTCCGGTTATACCTTGACATAAAACTTTAGTATTTTTGTTTACAAGAATACTCATTTAGTACGAATCTCCAATTTCATGCTTTTGAAGCAGCATATATGGCTTGTTTAGCTCCATCACTAAAATCGGCAACAGGAATGATATTAGACGTCTTACCTTCAAGCAGAGTTTTTCCTTCTGCTGCATTGGTTCCTTGTAGCAGCACTATAATTGAAATATTGAGCTCTACTTCATGTAACGCATCCAATATACCCTGCGCTATTAAGTCACAACGCACGATACCTCCAAATATATTTACAAAAATAGAACGAACATTGCTGTCACTTAAAACAAGTTGAAATGCTTGTGATACTTTTTCTCGTGTAGTGCCTCCACCTACGTCAAGGAAGTTTGCAGGCTCTCCTCCATGATGCTTAATCAAATCCATCGTCGCCATAGCCAAACCAGCACCATTAACAATACAACCTATATTTCCATCAAGCTTTATATAATTTAGATCTAATTGCTTGGCAGTGACTTCTGATTGATTTACTTGTGAGCTGTCATAATATTCCAAGAGTCTTGGCTGACGGTATAATGCATTATTATCAATCGTAATTTTCGCATCAAGTGCGATAAGATTGTCATCTGAATCAATGATCAATGGATTAATCTCAACCAAGCTGCAATCATTATCAAGAAATAATTGATATAAGTTATTTAAAATGGATGCTAGCTGCTTTATTTGATTCTTGTTGAATTCTAAAGAATAACCAATATCTCGTATTTGATTAGACTGCAATCCCGCAGCAGGATGGATTGAATAAATAAAAATTTTCTCAGGGCTCTGTTCTGCAACGGTTTCAATATCTACCCCTCCTTGAGCCGATGCAATGATAGAGATTCTCCTTGAATTTCTATCGATCAGTAAAGCCAAATAAATTTCTTTCTCAACCGTAGTAAGCTCCTCAATAAGCACTGCACTTACAGGCAATCCTTGCTTATCAGTCTGCTTGGTAATGAGTGTCTTCGCTAACATGCTAGTCACTTCCGGAAGCAACTGTTTAGCATCGCTCACGATAACAATCCCACCTGCTTTGCCACGACCACCCGCATGTATTTGCGCTTTAACCATCCAGGGTTGATCTTTTATAGCGCCACAAATAGATTGAGCATCATCATTGCGACCAATTACATGTGAAGCTAAAACAGGAATGCCATTTTCTTTGAATAATGCTTTCGCTTGATACTCATGGATATTCATACATTAACCTATCTGCTAACCTAAATTTAGTTCGTTTCGAGTGTTTTATTATTACATTATACTTAGGAAATGAAATGGATATAACAAGTCAAACTACGTTATGCTAATAATTCGTTCATTTATTGCGAATTAATTTTATTCAAGATAATTTTACTTGATGCAAGCTCGATTCTGATATGAGTAACTTTTTTGAAGAAAAAACCTTACAGCAATGGTCTGCACTGAGACTATTTTCCCTGTATAGGCTCGCAGTATCGGCTCTCTTTTTCAGCCTTAGCTTATTTGCAAGCAAAAGCACGTTCCTGTCATCTCTTGACCCTGAGCTTCTAAGGTGGACCAGCGGCTGCTATATCTTGTTTGCAATCATTGCGCTGATTAGCTCCTACTTCAGATGGTTATCCTATCGACTACAGGTTTATTTTTCTATCATTGTCGATATCATCGCAATCATGACGCTAATGAATATTTATGGTGGCGTCACTAGCGGTTTCGGAACATTGATGATTGCGGTGGTGGCAGGAGGAAGCTTGCTTCTTCCGGGAAGAACCGCATTATTATTTGCTGCACTGGCTACTCTTGCTATCCTGTTACATGAAATTTATGCAGATTTAAATGCCCTGTTTGAAACAACTGCATATACACAAGCGGGTTTATTGGGAGCTGCTTTATTTGCAACCGCACTACTTGCAATTACCCTTGCTCATCGTGCTACCGAAAGTGCCAAGCTTGCTGCTCAACGTGGAGTTGATTTAGCGAATCTAGCAAAATTAAATGAACATTTAATTAATAGAATGGATGCTGGAATCATGGTGGTGGATGATGTTGGAAAAATTCATATGCACAACCATGCTGCATGGAAACTCTTAGGCCAACCTGATATTCATTCAGACACCAAACTAATCGATATCTCCACGCCTTTATATGATCTTTATAAGTCTTGGATGAAAGCCTCGGATAACCTACAATTTGGCAACCACTTCAGCAAATTAAAGCGCGCCAATCAAGCTGACTTGCAAGCACGCATTGTACCCGTAGGATTAAGAAAACATGATCGTGGATCAGTAATTTATTTAAATGACAATACTGAAATCGATAAACAAGTTCAGGAGACCAAGCTAGCCTCGCTTGGAAGACTCACCGCAAGCATCGCTCACGAAATAAGAAATCCGTTGGGCGCCATCAGTCATGCAGCACAGTTACTAGATGAATCTTCTGAATTACATAAAGCTGACAAAAGACTCGCCACTATCATTCAAGATCAATCGGTACGCTTGAACAACATAATTAACAATGTTTTACGCTTATCCAGAAGAGAAAAATCCAAGCCAGAAAAAATTGAAATTAATCCCTGGTTACAGAAATTTATAGAAGAGTTCATCCGTACCAACGATTTACAAAAAAATCAGCTGGTAATGAAAACCACTCCCACAGATGGCACAGTTATGATGGACCCTGACAATCTACACCAGGTTCTCTGGAATCTATGCAAGAACGCTAATAAATATGGCGTAGAACAAGACGGTAATGCACAAATTTTGTTAGTTGCAAACTGTAACCCTCCTGACTCATTACCTTACCTGGATGTTATCGACACGGGTCCTGGGATCGATGCTGAACATCAAGCTCAGTTGTTTGAGCCGTTCTTTACCACAAGTGATACGGGTACAGGCCTGGGTTTGTACCTTTCGCGAGAATTATGCAAGAACAATGGCGCAAATTTACGATATATTAGCCTCTCAAACGGTGGTAGTTGTTTTAAAATAGAGTTTCCAGCCGCTATTAATTTTGGAGAGTCAAACGCTTGAAAAATGTATTAGTCGTAGACGATGAGTCGGATATACGTGAACTACTAGAAATTACGCTTAGCCGCATGAATTTAGACTCTCATGCTGCTGCGAATGTTAGTGAAGCTAAATCGTTACTTGAAAATCAATCCTTTGATTTATGCCTAACCGATATGAAATTACCGGATGGCACAGGAATTGAATTAGTCGAACATATTCAGGAAAACTTTCCTCATATTCCAGTCGCTGTAATCACCGCATTTGGCAGTATGGAAGCTGCCATTAAAGCATTAAAAGCCGGTGCCTTTGATTTCGTATCCAAGCCGATTGATTTATCGATTTTACGTGGGCTGGTAGATAGCGCCCTAAAAGTCGCGAGCACCCCAATTGATAATGGTAGTGAAACGGATACTAAAGCCTCGCAGAAGCTACTGGGTGAATCTGAAGCCATGCTCGCGTTACGAAAAAAAATCGATAAGTTATCGCGCAGCCAGGCACCGGTGTATTTACGTGGAGAATCAGGGGTAGGTAAAGAACTTGTAGCTACCCAAATTCATCAACATGGCCCACGCGCGCATGCAGATTTCGTACCCGTGAACTGCGGTGCTATACCAACCGAATTGATGGAAAGCGAGTTTTTCGGTCACCTTAAGGGAAGCTTTACCGGTGCAGTCAGTGACAAAGAAGGCTTGTTTCAAGCTGCAAATGGTGGAACTTTATTTTTAGATGAGATTGCAGAACTACCCATACATATGCAAGTTAAGCTGCTTCGTGCCATACAAGAAAAAGCCATCAAACCTATTGGGGGGCAAAAAGAAATACCGGTAGACATACGTTTACTCAGTGCAACCCATAAAGACCTAGCCGCTGAAGTAGAAGCAGGGAATTTTCGGCAAGATTTGTATTACCGTATTAATGTTATCGAACTTAACATCCCACCGCTGCGTGAACGCATTACTGATTTACCCATCCTTGCAAATTTCATGCTGGAAAGAGTGTCTGCAAATACCACTGCAAATATTACAGATAGCCCAAGCGAGAACTATACGCTTTCGGATGATGCCATCGAAAAGCTAAAGACATACTCATTTCCAGGCAATATTAGAGAACTCGAAAATATTCTAGAACGCGCGGCAACACTATGTGAAGGCAATCAGATTACGGCAGGAGATCTTGACTTGCCTGAAAACAAATCAGTCACGTCATCCAATCAACCTGATGCAGATGAATCCTCCATCTCCTTATCGGTCGATCAGCTCGAAGACTATTTGATTCAAAAAGAGCGTAAAGCGATCGTTGCAGCGCTGGAGCAAACGCGTTGGAACAAAACTGCAGCCGCAAAACTTCTGGGCATCACCTTCAGACAGCTACGCTATCGTCTACAAAAACTAGAATTAGAGTGATTACTGCTGGCATTAGTGACAAAAATTGTCACTCTTGAACACTTAACTCCAATTAAACGTCATAAAATACCACCCGTCATATTTAGACTTCAACTTCATTGTATTTCGAACATACTGTTTTCATTAGAGTTATTCAGGCAAGACCAGATTGGCATGATAACTGTATATGTAAAAACAAAGGTTTTCTAAATAACATTTGGGCAACCGCCAGTATTTCCGGAGTTGGAGTCGTTAGAGACTTCTGGCAAGGACAG
>CAZVPJ010000101.1:0-3892 GCA_964629035.1 uncultured Thiotrichales bacterium
CCACAAACATGTGCTTACAAACTAATTTGTTGGCAGAAATTTGCTTCTGCACTTCCGCCATCCATGGCGGTAGTAGCAGTAATCGTTGGTTTTAAATTAAGCTGCGCTTATTTGCAAAGCACAAAACTTAAATTCAGGAATCTTACCAAACGGATCCAATGCTTCATTGGTTAACAAGTTGGCTGCAGCCTCTCTGTAACAGAATGGCATAAAGATTTGTCCCGGGCTGATGCCGTTATCTATACGGGCATGGCACTCAATTTCTCCGCGTCTTGATGAAAGTTTGATTCGATCACCTTCCTTAATACCCAGTTTTTCTAGCTCAATCGCGTTTAGGCTTGCTACTGCTACCGGTTCAATTGCATCGAGCATGCTTGCACGACGCGTCATGGAACCGGTGTGCCAGTGTTCTAATTGTCTTCCGGTGACTAATACGAATGGATAATCTTTATCTGGCAATTCGTCTGCATTAGTGAATTCGGCAGGTACAAACTTGCCTCTACCATTTTCAGTAGGGAAGTCATCCGTAAAGATTACACTTTGCCCTGGATCATTTTCTTGTTCGCATGGATAGGTGATGGAATGTTGTTCTTCCAAGCGCTCCCATGTCATGCCGTGAATGCTGTCCATGCCTTGGCGCATTTCATTGAATACATCAGATGGATGATGATACTTCCAGTCTAACCCCATGCGGTTGGCTAATTCGTTAATCAGCCATAAGTCTTGTTTGGCCTGACCTGGTGGCATGAGTGCTTGTCTACCAAGTTGCACGCGACGGTCGGTGTTAGTAAACGTACCGGTTTTTTCCGGGAATGCCGAGGCAGGTAAAATCACATCCGCGAACCACGACGTTTCGGTCATGAAAATATCTTGCACGACGAGGTGCTTAAGTGTCGCTAGGGCTTTACGTGCATGATTAAGATTAGGGTCAGACATGGCTGGGTTTTCACCCATGATATACATGCCATGTAAATTACCATCTGAAATCGAATGCATAATTTCTACAACCGTTAGACCTGGGTTGTCATCTAACTTAGTATCCCATAACTTTTCAAAACGAGAATGCGCTTCCGGATCGTCTACCCGTTGGTAGTCAGGGAATACCATTGGAATGAGCCCAACATCTGACGCGCCTTGCACATTGTTTTGTCCTCGTAGTGGGTGCAAGCCTGTGCCAGGTTTGCCAATCTGACCTGTCATCATCGATAGTGCAATTAAACAACGCGCATTATCTGTTCCATGTATATGTTGAGAAACGCCCATGCCCCAAAAAATAATGGATGCATTTGAGCTTGCATACACTTTTGCTACTTCATGTAACGTTGCTGCCGGAATTCCACAAATACTTTCAACTTTTTCTGGGGTGTATTTAAGTATATGTTTTGCAAACTCGGGGAAGTTCTCCGTTCGGTCTTTAATGAAATCTTTATTCAGCAAGTTTTGCTTGATGATGGAGTTCATAATGCCATTTAACATGGCAACATCTGTGTCTGGTTTAAACTGTAGGAAGTAGTCTGCATGACGTGCAATATCTGAACGTCTTGGGTCCATCACAATTAACTTTGTACCATTACGTTTGGCATTTTTTATAAAGGTGGCTGCTACAGGATGGTTTTCAGTGGTGTTTGAACCAATGATGACGACTACATCTGCTTTGGCTACGTCTTCAACGGGGTTGGATACTGCACCTGAACCAATACCTTCAAGTAACGCAACAACCGAGGAGGCATGACATAACCGTGTGCAGTGATCTACATTATTGGTTTTAAAACCGGTGCGCACCAATTTTTGGAATAAATAAGCTTCTTCATTAGACCCTTTTGCTGAACCAAAGCCGGCTAAAGCATTGGGTCCGTTTTCGTCACGAATATCGACTAAGCCTTTTGCGGCAAAGTCGAGGGCTTCATCCCATGTCGCTTCACGGAAATATTTATCGATATCTTTATAGGTAAGCTTGTCGATATCTTGGATGTCTTTGGGGACACCTTGTTTACGTATTAGGGGAGTGGTGAGGCGTCCATCATGATGGACATAATCAAAGCCATAGCGTCCTTTAACGCATAGACGGCTTTTATTTGCCGGGCCATCACGACCTTCTACATAAAGAATTTTTTCGTCTTTAATGTTGTACGTTAACAAACAACCTACACCGCAATATGGACATGTTGATTCTACTTTGCGATCTGGTTCTTGTAAGCCAAGCTCATTCGAAGGCATCAGTGCACCAGTAGGGCAAGCTTGTACGCATTCACCGCAACCCACACAGGTGCTGTCACCCATCGGGTCTGCAATATCGAATACGATTTCTGAATGCGAACCACGCATAGAATATCCGATGACATCATTGTTTTGTTCTTCACGGCAGGCGCGAACGCAACGCGTGCATTGAATGCAGGCATCTAAATTAACTGCAATTGCGGGATGTGATAAATCTTGTTCTGGATTATGTCTAGATTCAAATCGTGGCAATCCAACTTCCAGTTTTTTAGACCATTGATCAAGCTCGCTGTTTAAGGTGTATTCCTTTTCAGCCATGTCAGATTGGAGTAATTCCAAAACCATCTTTTGAGAGTGATGCGTGCGTTCATTTTCGGTATGCACCACCATGCCTTCTGTAGGTGTGCGCACACATGAGGGTTGTAATACTCGTTCACCTTCTATTTCCACTACACAGGCTCGGCAGTTTCCATCTGCACGCATGCCCGGCGTATAGCAAAGATGTGGAATGTCTACACCGTGTCGCTTAGCGGCTTCTAGAATGGATTCATTTTCGTAGCCTTGAATCGATTCACCATTAAGTGTGAATGAGACGGCTTTGAATTCTTGTATATGTTCAGGGTTGGCTGCCATTTAATACTCCAACATTCCTTTGTACTTATTAATAGATTGCTTTAATTGATTACTGTTTTTCAAGTTCTTCAGGGAAATAGTTCATTACACACTGCATAGGATTGGATGCAGCTTGTCCGAGTCCACAAATCGAAGCATCGGCCATGGTTTGCGAAAGCTCGTTCATTAACGGTTGATCCCAAGACGATTTTTTCATCAACATAGCGGCTTTTGACGTGCCGACGCGGCAAGGCGTGCATTTGCCACATGACTCATGTGCAAAAAAGTCCATCGCATTACGTGCAAGTTCGCGGGCTTTATCCTTGTTTGAAAAAACAATGATCGCTGCTGACCCTATGAAGCACCCATGCTCATTTAAGGTATCAAAATCTAGCGGTATGTCACCCATCGATGCTGGCAAAATACCTCCGGATGCACCGCCCGGGAAATAGCCATAGAACTCGTGGCCGTCTAGCATTCCACCGCAATGTTCATCTATTAGTTCTTTGATGGTAATACCTGCATCGGTTATGTGAACACCTGGTTTTTTTACTCGCCCACTTACTGAAAAGGTTCGCATTCCTTTTCTGCCATTGCGACCTTGTTCTGAAAACCAGGATGCACCTTTTTCAATAATATCGCGTACCCAAAACAAAGTTTCTAAATTGTGTTCTAGAGTTGGGCGACCAAACACACCCACTTGCGCCACAAAAGGTGGCCGCAATCTAGGCATGCCACGCTTGCCTTCAATCGATTCAATCATTGCGGATTCTTCACCACATATATAGGCGCCTGCACCTCGACGTAGTTCTATGTGTGGTAATTGACATGGAGGGTCTTTTTTAAGCTCATCCAACTCATGTAACAACATGGTGTAACAGTTTGCATATTCATCACGCAGATATATATAGATATCTTTTATGCCAACTACTTGTGCTGCAATTAATGCGCCTTCAATAAAGCGATGAGGGTCTCTTTCAAGAAAATATCGATCTTTAAAGGTTCCCGGCTCACCTTCGTCAATATTAATCGCCATGATTCGTGGGCCGTCTTGCTTGCTTAC
>CAZVPJ010000101.1:3992-6668 GCA_964629035.1 uncultured Thiotrichales bacterium
CAGCTAATCGAATCACATACCCGCACGGTTAATTCGGGTGGCGCTTGCTCGCCTTCTTTAATCACATCAAAGTGATGATAAAACGTGGCTACTTCATAGACTTCAGTGGTGGCTAAACCCATGATGCTGGCCAGTGCGGTAATATGTGCAGCAGAAATATGGCCAAACTTGTCTTGAATTAAATGTAGATACTCAATGAGTAGGTCGCGTCGTACGGGTAGCGCAGAGATTAAATCTTGAACTTGCTTCAATGTGTCGGGGTTAACACGTCGTCCACGTTTTTCACCCTTCATCTTATTGCGTTTGCGTGAAACTACTTTATCCATGGTTCGCTGAAAATCCCTAAATTATTTATAATTATTCTACGATTAAAGTCTAAAAATGCGTATATTCCAAATGTTAATACATTACAGATTGTGGCACTAACTAATCCAAGTTAGCCAATCCAGATTAGCATCTCACCTAAACCACCTACAGTGGTATCACCGATATAGCGTTGTACACGACGACGCATGGGGTGTAGCGATTGGAAGGTGCTTTTATACTGTCTTATTTCATTTAATAGTAATGTCAAATAACCCAAGTTATGTCGCCCACAGTCACGAAAGCCCGTCACCACATCTTTGGGTTTGTGAGGCAGTAAAAGTGTGCCTCTGCGCATGCCTACGCCCACTTGTTTGCCAATGGTGCCAAGATTGGTAATGGTACCGGCTATCATTCTGCTGGCACAGTAGTCACCAATATTTCCGACTACCATTATGGTGCCGCGTCGTAACATATCACCTGTAAAGTGACCGCTGTTGCCATGCACTAATATTGTGCCACCTGACATGCCTTTCTTTTCACCCGCATAAGCACTGCCAACATAGTCATTGGCATCTCCCATTACTTGAATCAATCCTTTAGACATCTTGCAAGCTGCATAGTCTTGCACGTTTCCTTCAATGATTAATTTACCACCCAGTAGTTCAGCGCCTGCAAAATGACCGACACTTCCATTAACCGTCAGTTGCGTATCTTTTCTTAGTGCATGGCCGATGTAATCCATGTTTTGAGCAGGATTTTCTAGCATGACGGGCTGATCTGAAAATGAGCCGGTGATGTCAAAAAGGTCGCCAACATTATGAGCTTCGTTGCCAATTTTTAATGACAGTCTCTTGATTGCTTCACTGCTGGTACATTCATTGATGGCTTGACTCAACCAGCGCATATCAAGGCGCTGTTGAGTGCTGCCTTTATATGTAACGGTGGTATGTGTCATTCATAATCTCTCTAAGATGAAAATGGTGTGGTCCTAAATTACCGCCATAATTTCCACCGGTTATTTTTTCAATACCTTGTGATTTTCCCAGGTCACAAATCGCCTCAATGCCACGTTGCATAGCGAGTGCAACATCTTCTTTGGTTAATCCATCAATCACGATTTCCATGCACGCTTCAATATTCTTACCTAACACATTATCTGGCCGACCTTTTAAAGTAGGGCAATAAGGGTGATTGGTAGAAGCATTAAGAAATTTATATTTAGAGCCGACTTTTGAGCCTGATCGTACACCGCCACCCGGGAACGGCATGATGATATTGGGCAACATGCCAATGGCATCAATGGCGGCTTCACATGCAAGCAAAGCATGGGAAATGCCGCGTGCAAACACTAATAAATTGCCTCCACCGATGGCTTTTTGAAAGCCTGTGGTTTCTGCACAAATAAATTCACCATCCATTACAGGGATACGCCAATATCGTTTACCGCCAATTTTCTTGGAAGTTTGCAAACCGTCACCAAAGTAACGAATGTTTTTGCCTAATGCGATTCGATCATCGCCATGCATGCCCGAAAAAACAGCCGTAGTGGGGCAGGTAAGTACACACTGGCCAATGCGGGTTTGTAATTGTTTTTCGAGTGTCTTTCTATCGGTTGAAAACAATAAAACAGAGATACCTGGACGTCCATCCGGGGTTTCGTGGTTACCGATTACTTTTTCTATACCGGCTTCAACTCCACAACCAATCACCGAGGTTGCAAAACCTGTCATGGTTTCAGCAGCATGACGTGCCCATTTGTAGTTGATTGCAGTAATGATGACGCGTGTTGCACGCATCGAGAATGCTTCTGCAAAAGTATCCTCAATTTCTACACCATTAATAATCATGTTAAATATTTACTTGCCATAATTGAATTATAATGAATTATGCATTGTTACCACTTGGGTGTATTTCAACTTCACTGCCGATGCATTCTACCATCTCATCGTTTGAAATCTTGAAATTGCTGAGAGAAATAGTTTGGTAATCGTCAAAGTACTTTTTCAGTGGCTTCTCGATCGCCTGATCAAATTCAGGTTTAACGACATGCGTAACACCTTGTACGGTTTCAACGATCTCGCCATCTTTTACAATTAATGTGCCGTCTTTAAACACATAAGCAGGTTTGGCAAACATCTGTTCAATGTCATTTTGTTTGCGATATACCGTAATGTTAGCATTTGCACCTTCACCAAGATGCCCATGATTGGTTAATCCTAAAATTTTTGCCGGTGCAGCGCGGGTCATGATGGCAATTTCATACAAGGAATATTCACGATCCATTGAGGCGAGGTTAGAGGCTTCTTGTGCGCCTGTGTGTATTATTTTAAATACATCATTTCTGAATGAACGATCCATTAACAATTTAAT
>CAZVPJ010000102.1:0-6660 GCA_964629035.1 uncultured Thiotrichales bacterium
ATTTCCTATTTTCTGAAATTAAGTCATACGCTTTTTGGATTTCTTGCGTTTTATTAGTTGCAATCTCAATCATTTCTTCCGGCAAACCTTTTGAAATAAGCTTATCAGGATGATTCTGACTCATTAGTCTACGGTACGCTTTTTTTAGTTCCGCATCCGTCGCACTATCCTCTACCCCAATTATTTTATACGCATCCTCCAAGGCGCTAGAAGATGATGCATAGGAACTGTTTGCGCTATACGATTGCCGGCTACGCTGACTTGCAAACAACATAGATTCCAGTTGCGCTAGTAAAACTTCTGGATAACCCAGGACCTGACAAATATGTTGGAGTATTTTTTCTTCTCTTATATTTTTACTACCGTCTGCATACACAGCTTGAAGCTGTATCTCAACAAACATCTGGATTAATGCAGTTTTTCCATTACATTCATTAAGAAAATCCTGAAGCACTTCGTCCAGCTCAAAACCTTCTTGTTTACCGCGATTAAAATGCTCAATTGCTGCGATGCGTTGCTCTTTTTCGAGACGCATTTGTCTCATAACTTGTTCTGCCAATTGTATTTCTTGCGCAGATACTCGGCCATCCGCTTTAGAGATATGACCCATCACCGTAAACGTTGCAGCAAAGAATGCTGCCTGAGTTCGACCATGTGAGGCGCGATCAAATCCCAGACCATCCCCTTTAATTGAACGAGTGCGATCTAATTGGTGCCCTAAAAACACACCAATTATTAAACCTATCAAATCACCTAATGCATACCCTAAGGCACCACCCAATAATTTACCCCACCATTTCATATATAGCTTACAACGCAGTTAATTTTCAATTTTAGAGACTTTATTAATTTTTATGTTTATGTATTGCACAGGTACGAAATCCTGCAAACACATCATTACGGTGTGGTGCGTAATAATTCCGCAACGTGTTACGTAATAAGCGACTTCGGGTCGCCCATGCACCACCACGCAAAACTTTTGTTTTATTGAACAAAGGCCGCGAATACTCACTATACCAATCTGGTGAAAATCCTGGATACGGTTCAAAGGTGGACTCCGTCCACTCCCATACATTACCAAACATTTGCCTACAACCAAATGCACTGTCACTTTTAGGATAGGCTGTTACATCTACTGTACCCATATTTGCACAGTCTAAATTTGCTAAGTCTGTATTAAACGGTTTTGAAGAAATACTGTTAGCATTATTCTTTAAATTATCAGCATCTTTTAGATACTGATTACCTTTCAATACATCTGGGCTACAACTTGCTGCAAATTCCCATTCTGCCTCCGTTGGCAAACGCCTGGCAGACCATTTACAAAATGCTTCCGCCTCATACCAGCTTACATGTATAACTGCATGGTTAAATTTAAGTGGCACATACTGATCAAATTCTCTCATGCACCATTCACCATCACTATCTTTTTTCCAATATACAGGATGCTTTAAGTTCTCTTTTTTACACCATGACCAAGATACTTGATTCCAGTATTGCTCCTTCTCATATCCACCATCTTCCACAAACTCTAAAAATTGCGCATTCGTCACTGGATATTTAGCGATCTCGAAGGGTGCAACTTCAACTTGGTGCGCCCACTTTTCATTATCAAAAACAAAATCATCTGTGCGTTCAGCACCTAACCTATATACACCACCATGGACTTGAATATCTTCATGCATGTTTTCTGCTAGAGGTTTTTCTATATCAGACGACTGATGGGCCTCCATAGGTTTAGGTTTTGAAAAAACAGGTTGCGGATAAGATAGTGTTTGGCGAGTACATAAAAATGCTTCGTTATGCATATCCTCATGAAATATTGCCAGCAAATAAAAGTATTTTGCATAGTTATCAAGCTCAATTGATTTAAGTTGTTCGAGCTCAAGCTGTAACACTTGGTTCATATACTCAAATGTTTTTTCCAAACTCGGCAAAGGAAGATCCCATCGATCCTCATGCAATATATTTATGGAATCAAACAAATCATCTGCTTTTTCATTCACTACCGAGTGGTTTCCAAGATGACGCAATACCCAAATTTCATGAAAATAGGCTGCGTGTGCAATTTCCCATTTCAACGGGTTTACAGTGGGCAGAACCTTGCCGATTAATTGTTCATCACTGAGCCCTTCTACTAATGCCAAGGTTCTACCTCGAACATCGAGCAATGCTTTTGAAATACTGCCTACGCTAGCTTCTTGATAATTCACACTAAATTTTAAAATAATTAAATTTAATCGTTCACCATACAATAGCGGTATGATATTTACACGCATGAAAATATTACTCATAACGCCTGCATTACCGCATTCACGCACTGGAAATCGCGTTACTGCAACTCGCTGGAAGTCGATATTGACCGAGTTAGGACATACTGTGACGGTGAAAACGAGCCAAGAAGATGTTTCAAATATTGATGATAAGTTTGATACCATGCTGGCGCTACATGCTTGGCGAAGTGCCAAATCAATAAATAATTTTAATCGTCAATTTCCGCAAAAGCCGCTAATTGTTGCCCTTACAGGTACTGATTTATATAAATTTATTCATTCACACCCTAAAGCAACCTTACGATCCATTGCACAAGCTGATGCACTGATTACATTACATGACTTAGCATATTTAGCGTTACCAAAATCTGCACGCAAAAAAGTTCACGTAGTATATCAATCAGCAAGTTTCATCGAACGGAAAAAAGTAATGCATAAACGCTACTTTGATATATGTGTGATTGGCCATTTGCGCATGGAAAAAGACCCTTTGCGTGCAGCGTACGCAGCACGCAAGCTTCCTGATGAATCTCGTATTAGAATCATTCACTATGGAAAAGCACATACTCCTATGTGGGCAACACGCGCTGAAAAAGAAATGCAGATAAATCCTCGATATATTTGGAAGCATGAAGCACCACACTGGAAAATTAAGCAACTCTATGCGAAGGCTAATCTAATGGTACTGAGCTCAAAAATGGAGGGTGGTGCGAATGTTATCTCTGAATGTTGTGCAGCAGGCTTACCGGTTATTGCATCTAAAATAGATGGTTCAATCGGCTTGCTGGGAAAAAAATATCCTGGCTATTATCCTTATGCTGATACAGCATCTTTACGCAAGTTACTTTTAAAAGCTGAAAAAGATGATCAATACTTATCTAAACTTACTAATGCTTGCAAAGACAAAGCAGATTTATTTACGTATGAGAATGAAAAAAGTAATATTAAAAAATTATTTAATGATTTTATATAAATTTAGCTAATAGTTATTATTACCACATAAGCGATCAGCCTTTACATCTGCGTCAAAATACCATCAGCCTACAAATCTTTTCTTGCGTATTAAAACGTTTAATTTGCTACATAATGAAGTTTGAATTGTATTCGCGAAGCACAAGGCGTAACGTCATCAACGTAGATGTTTGATAGGTTGTTTAGAAAAGCAAGCTGCTATACAACCCATGTAGATCGAACTGGCGTAACTTAATATCCATGTCTTTATAAAGTAGAAACCTACTTAACGAGGCAAATTAACATCAATACGTAACGCTCGATACATATAACATCTTACTTAAATAAGCCTGCAATGAAAGCCCGCCTCACACTAAACTCGCGGGCTTTCTTTTATTTGATCCTATATAAAACTTATATTTGCTCTAATTGCTGGTCATGAAGTTTACGTAGAAATACCAATGCTAAGACCGCACCTAGCAACGCCAATCCCATATCTGATTGAGTGTCCCAAACATAACCTTGAGTTCCCAAAAAAGCCTCTGCATCTTCACCCACTATTAGTGCAGCCCACCATTCTATGAGCTCATAAAAAGCACTAAAGGCCAGGCAAAAACAAATAATAAAGAAAAACTGCCAAAAAGAATTTGGAATGATATTTTTACGTATAATAATTTCCCTTGTGATTAAGGCAGGCACAAACCCCTGCACAAAATGCCCTAACTTGTCATAATTATTTCGTGCAAACCCAAACCATTCTTTAAAATACTCAAATAATGGCACTTCTGCATAGGTATAGTGCCCGCCTACCATTAATATCACTGAGTGCACTAGAATTAAGAAATAGAGCAGTGGTGTCAAACGAAAACGGTTGTATGTAAACGACATCACCACTATACCCACTACCGCAGGAGACACTTCTAAAAACCACGTTAATTGATCTTTCGGCTGAACCCCTGACCAAACCAGTACCGAAAAAAATACTACTAACCAAATAATGACATTCATCATTTCTAATCGTTATCTAAACATTAATCGTAATACTCTCAACCGCTTCTTTTGTTTGTTCTACTCTGCCAATAACACATGCATGGTGATAACCAAGCTCATGCAATGCTGCAATAGATGCATCTTTATGATGCGCCGGTACGGTTGCTAGTAATCCACCTGCAGTTTGTGGATCAAACAAAAGTGGATAGTACTCATGCTTAACAGCAGTTTCTTGGTTTTTGATAGCACGGCGCAAACGAACATTGGAAGGCTGTAAGGAGCTGAAAATACCAAGCTGCGTACATTCTAATGCGCCCTCTAGAACCGGTAAGCTATTAAGATCAATACTAATATCAACCTCTCCAGCACGCACCATTTCCACTAAATGACCAAGCACCCCAAACCCTGTAACGTCTGTACACGCATGCACATCATATTTATATAAACATTTAGCTGCCGCATAATTTGAAAATATCATCGATTCTATGGCTTGCGTAATCCATCGACCTTTGGCTTTACCGCGCATGTCTGCAGCAAACAATGTGCCTGTGCCCACCGGCTTAGTAATGATAATGACATCACCCTCATGCATGCCTCCTTTTGCCAATAGCTTTTGTTTTTCAATTAAGCCGGTAACACTTAAACCAAATGATAATTCAGCCCCTTCGCTTGAATGCCCGCCAATCAATGCAGCATTATGTTGATTTAATACCTGCAAGGCACCATCCATCATCTGATGCAGTTGCTGCTCTACTACTCGCTCTTTACCGTAAGGGACTGTTGCTATCGCCATCGCAGCTTGCGCCTCTGCACCCATCGCAAATATATCACCCAAGCTATGATTTGCTGCAATTTGCCCAAACACATAAGGATCATCAATAAACGATCGAAAATAATCTACGGATTGAACTTGTACTTGACCGGGAGGCACTTCAAGCACCGCGGCATCATCTGGTGCATCCAAACCTAAAACGACATCTTCTCGCTTAACTGTAGTTAATTGATTCACTACCCGACTTAATACACTGCTACCCACTTTAGCTCCACACCCACCACATCGCATCGCAATGGCAGAGATATCTTTTAGTTCATCTTGATTTGCTAATTCACTATGCACTGCAGCTTTATCACTTTTCATTTCCGGTAACTGGTTATATCTGCGCATAAACTCACGATCAATATAGTCTTTCAGCTTCCAGACCCATGCCCCCTCAAAAGTAAAAATGCCACGCGAACCTATTGCGCATTTATCTCCCGTACTAATTAAACTTAAAAAGCTAATTTGAGGCACATGTTTTTTAAGGGTTTTATTAGTCAGCGCTCGTCTAATATTTTTATATAGAGGAGGGCCTTGTCGGACTGCAATTACACCTGATTTAGGTCTTGGATATTCAGCTACTGTTGCAATATCACCTGCAGCAAATACATTTTTATGGGAAGCCGACTGCAATGAATCATTAACCAGCACAAACCCCCTATCATCCACAGCAAGCCCAGATTCTTTATACCATGTGGGGGCAGAAGCATGTGTTGCCCATATAATGGCATCCGCACTCACTATTTCTCCCGAATCTAGTTCTACCTTGTTCTCTCCTACTCGCTTTGCTTTATTACCTTTATGAATAGTTATGCTACGTTCTGCTAGCACGCGTCTAAATCGTTTTTGAATAGAAGCATTATGTGTTGCAAGAATTGGCCCGCTTCCCGCAATTAATTCAAACTTTAGTTGATCAGCTGACCTTTCACTCTTTTTTAGCAATTGCTGTAAATGAAATTGAGTAGCTAACGCGACCTCTACTCCCCCTGCTCCAGAACCCACCACTACAACTTTAAATTCACCATTACTCTGCAAAGCATTTTGCATAAGCTTTTCCCAACCTAATAAAAACTCATTAATAGGTTTGACTGCTAATGCATATTGTTTCGAACCAGGTACTTCTATATGTGAAGGTGTGGACCCAGTGTTGATAGAGAGCACATCATAATTAATAGGAGGTCGATCACCGCATATAATTAATTTTTCTTCAGGCTTTAAGGCGGTAGCGGGAGCATGAATGAGACGTGCACCTGCAAACCTGGCAAGAGGCCTGAGATCTATATGACTCTCATCGTAACTATAATGTCCTGCAATATAACCGGGCAGCATGCCCGAGTAAGGTGTATGAACATCGCGTGTAATCAGTGTAATCTGCAATCCTTCAATCGGGCTCATGCCAAATTTTTTAAGCACCGCTACATGGCTATGGCCGCCGCCGATCAGTACTAGATCTTTAATTACGGGAGTATTTTTTGCTGATTGCAAAATAAATCCTTTTCTATTTAACCCTATCGAATATTTATTACGTTTATAGGTTTAACAAGCAACATTAACCATAAATTAAAAGGAATTCGAAATGATGAGTATTATGAATATGGATGAAAGGTACCTAAAATATGCGCTTATATT
>CAZVPJ010000103.1:0-6433 GCA_964629035.1 uncultured Thiotrichales bacterium
TTTTTGTTTTTGTATCACGCTCTAGTGAGCAATGTCCACCTGTCCAAAATATCTCCAAAGCGTTTTCAGGGCTATCAAAACCGATATTTTCATCTGACACATCATTACCAGCAATCATATCCAGACGCTTGCGCTCAAGTTTTTGCTTGGCATACTTTTCAAGGTCTCGAGTTTCTGCAGCAAAGCCCACAACAAATGGCTTGTTTTCGTGTTTAGCCACTGCTGCGATTATATCTGGGTTTCGGACAAGCTTTACAGATAAATCTTCATGTAGTTTTTTAATTTTATCGGGTTGCTTGGCAACCGGACGATAATCAGCGACAGCAGCACAACTTATAAAAATTTGTTTGCCTTCAATATCGGCTTGAACGGCATCAAACATTTCTTGCGCAGTTAAAACCGATACGCTATCTACACCTTCCGGAACCGCCAAAGAAACCGGACCGGTAATTAGTTGAACATTAGCGCCTGCATCATGAGCGGCTTCTGCAATCGCATACCCCATACGTCCTGAACTGCGATTACTAATATAACGCACAGGGTCAATGGGCTCCCGAGTTGGGCCAGCCGTTACCATCACATTAACCCCTGTCAGCACACCAGTATTGAAAAGATTACTCAATGAGAGCACTAATTGATGTGGCTCAAACATACGCCCTTCACCTACATCACCGCATGCTTGAGAGCCTGCAGCGGGGCCAAAAAACACAAAGCCACGCTTACCTAATTGTTCAACGTTTTCTTGTGTGGCGCTATTCGCCCACATGGCTTGATTCATCGCTGGAGCGAGTGCGATGGTTGCATGAGTGGCTAAGCAGGTGGTACTGAGTAAATCATCCGCACCACCATGCGTTAATTTAGATAATGTATTCGCACTTGCGGGTGCAATTAAGATGACATCTGCCCAACGTGCTAAGGCAATGTGGTCCATACCATTTGCAGCTTCTGCATATTCAAATTCATCGCTTAACACAGGGTTGCCGGATAGTGCCTGAAACGTCAGCGGGGTAACAAATTCTTTAGCAGAGCGCGTCATGACTACACGTACCTGGGCATGTGCGCGAACTAATTCGCGTACCAATTCAGCGCTTTTATAGGCTGCTATGCCACCGCTCACACCGAGCAAAATATTTTTATTGGCTAAAGACATAGGATTTAGTTTACCAAATATGCACAAGAAAATGGTTTAATTCGATACACAGCTAACCAAGCCTTATAAACCTTTGGTCAATATCGTTTCGATACCTTTCAAAGGGTTATGAGAATAGAGATGGTAAAGGGGATATATGGCGATTTCTGATTGGCCTGAAGGGGAACGACCACGCGAACGGCTACTAGAACATGGCGCAAACGCACTCTCAGATTCTGAGCTATTAGCTATTTTTCTGCGCACGGGTGTTAAAGGAAAATCAGCGGTGGATTTAGCGCGAGAATTAATTACAGACTTTGGTGGTTTGCGTCAGATACTGTCTGCAGATCTAGAAACATTTTGTCAGGCAAAAGGTTTAGGCGTTGCTAAATTTACTCAATTACAAGCTTGTCTAGAAATGTCACGCAGGTATTTACGTGAAGCAATTGAACGTGAAGGCCCATTAACTAACCCGGAAGATGCAAAACAGTTTTTACTGATGCGTATGCGAGACTATAAGAAAGAAGTGTTTGCATGCTTATTCTTAGACACAAAAAATCATGTAATTAAATATGAGGAACTATTTGCTGGCACCCTAAATAGTGCAGAAGTACATCCCAGAGAAGTCGTTAAGCAAGCACTTAAGCATAATGCCAATGCGGTTATTCTCGCGCATAACCATCCCTCTGGCGTTTCAAAACCGAGTTCAGCGGATATAGAAATCACACACACTTTACGCGATGCTTTGTTACTCGTAGACATTAAAGTGTTAGATCACTTTATTATTGGCAATGAAGTCACTTCTTTAGCCACGCTGGGGCATTTGTAAAAATATTTTGTATACACAAGTGGTACAAAAAAAGCCTACGTAAAATTCATTACGTAGGCTTTTAGGTTTATATGTTGTAACTGTAATAGTTACATATGCTTATAAACTTTTAGTTATTTTTTCAAGCTGTCACGTATTTCACGAAGTAATACAAGATCCTCTGGTGGTTCCGCGGGCGCTTCTGCTTCTTTCTTCTTCATGCTATTCACACCTTTAATGATCATGAAGATTACGAAAGAGATGATTAAAAAGTTAATGATTGCATTGATGAAGGCACCGTATGCAAAAACAGATGCACCTGCTTCTTGTGCTGCTTTAAGCGTGTCATATGTTCCCTCACCCAGTACCATAAACAGGCTGGAAAAATCAGTGCCACCTGTAAATAAACCCACAACAGGCATAATAATGTCATCTACAAGTGAAGTTACTAATGCGGTAACTGCAGCACCAATAATAATACCTGTAGCCATATCCATGGTGTTACCACCGGATACAAATTCTTTAAATTCACTTACCATTCCCATTAGATCTCTCCTGTAATTATTATAATTTGCGGGCCGCTGCACTTTAATCGGGCACTAGATGAATTGCAAGTCTCAACCGTTATACATGTAAATAATTGGACATATATAATTGATCTCTATCAACTAAATTTAGTGGTATCCGATAATGTGCTGACTAAAGAATCAATATGTTGGTGAGTATGCTCGCTACAAAGAGTGACGCGTAATCGTGCGGTTTTCTTTGCAACGGTGGGAGGACGAATAGCAGGCACGACTATTCCTGCTCGTAACAGAGATTCACTCAGTTGGAGTGCACGATTAGAAGCGCCGATCATAATGGGCTGGATAGGTGAAACAGAATTTGTCAGTTTGATGCCAAGTTGTTCACAACAGCGACGAAAATAAATCGTATTCTCTTGCAGTGTTTCTCTGCGCCAGGTTTCTTCCTGAAGTACTTGCAAGCTTGCACGACTCGCTTCGGCCACAGCAGCCGGCAGGGCGGTTGTGTATATATAGCTGTGTGCTTTTTGAATGATCCACTCAATGCTTTCTTGTTTGGCTGCAACAAACGCACCAAACGTCCCAAAAGCTTTGCTCAGTGTGCCAATTAAAATATTATCATGTAACAACAGACCCTCAGTACAGCCTTTGCCTTGTTTGCCAAGCACACCAATGCCATGTGCATCATCTATAATTAATTTTGCTTGATATCTTTTTGAAATGGTCTGAAGTTTTTCAACCGGTGCTGTGGTGCCATCCATACTAAATACACCATCTGATAAAATATACTTGTCATTATTTTTATCAGAGGCAATCTTATCTTCTAATTTTTCAGTGTCTTGATGCACATAACGATGTAACTTTGCGCGTGACAATAAGGCTGCATCATTTAGCGAAGCATGATTGAGTTTGTCTGCATATAGGTTACTGGTGCGTGTTGCTAATGCAGTTACAACACCTAAATTTGCCATGTAGCCGGTAGAAAATAATAAAACCTTTTCAACGCCTAAAAATTCTGCCAACTCTTCTTCTAATGCAGCATGGCTTTTGTGATGCCCCGTAATGAGATGTGAAGCCCCAGAACCAACACCATGTTCTTTTGTTGCATAAGTAAACCGTTCAATTACTTTTGGATGGTTCGCAAGACCGAGATAGTCATTACTGCAAAATGATAAAACTTTTTGCCCATTAATGACGGGTTCAACTTGCTGTGCTGAGGATAGTAGTTTGCGACTACGATAAAGGTTATCGTGTCGAAGTTTGTCTAGCTTGGCTGCTAGATCACTCATAACATGATTATCTTAGTTAACGGTAGCAGCCTGACTTTTATCAATCTGGGCGTCAATTTCTGAATGAATCCCGGAGTGGATGGGGTCGTTCACGCTATCGGCTTGAATGCCCAATTTATTAAACAGTGCACGGTCTTTCTCTGTTGCAGGATTTTTTGCGGTTAATAATGTTTCGCCATAGAATATGGAATTCGCTCCGGCAAAAAAGCATAGTGCTTGTGTTTGTTCATTCATTTCTTCCCGTCCTGCAGATAATCGAACATAGGTTTTCGGCATTAAGATACGAGCAATCGCGATGGTGCGAATAAATTCAAACGGATCAAGATCCTCTACATGTTCAAGTGGCGTACCTTTAATTTTTATTAACATGTTTACCGGTACAGATTCGGGATGTTGAGGCAGGTTTGCAAGCTGCAATAATAATCCGGCACGATCTTCACGAGATTCACCCATGCCTAAAATGCCACCACTGCAAACATTAATGCCATGGTTACGCACATGTTCCAGTGTGTCCAGGCGATCTTGGTAGGTGCGGGTAGTAATGACATTGCCATAAAATTCTGGTGAGGTATCCAGGTTATGGTTGTAATAATCCAGCCCTGCCACTTTTAGTTTCTGCGCTTGTGGTTCGGTGAGCATGCCAATCGTCACACACGTTTCCAATCCAAGATCTTTAACCACCCCGATCATCTTAATTACTTGATCAAGATTTTTATCAGAGGGATTGCGCCAAGCCGCACCCATGCAAAATCGAGATGCGCCTGCTTCTTTGGCAGCTTCTGCATTTTGTTTAACTTCTTCTAGAGACAACAAACGTTCTTTTTCAATTTCAGTATCGTAGTGACCACTCTGAGGACAATATGAACAATCTTCAGAACAAGAACCCGTTTTTACTGAAAGCAAGGTGCTAACTTGTACCTTATTGGGGTCATGGTACTCACGAAAAATTCGGTGTGCTAAATAGAGTAAATCATTGAATGGCAGTTGATAGAGGTCCAATACCTCATGTTTTTTCCAGTCATTACGAAGGTTGGTAGATTGCATAGGGTTGCTTTGCCGAAGAGGTTAACGATAATAGTGCCAGCAAGTCTAATCTTTTGCAGTGGGGTGTCAATAAAAGTATGACTTCGAAAGTATGAAAACCAGGTCGCAGTTAATTACCTCTGCTTTTAAAAAAGCAGCAACATTAATTTATCCAAAAGTTTGTCTGCATTGCAATGATGCCGGACAGACTGGAATGGATCTATGCGAGCGGTGTTATCAAGGTTTACCCTGGGTTCAATATGCTTGTGCGCATTGCGCATTACCTCTTCCCACCGGAAATGCGCCTGCATGTGGCGCTTGTAGTAATCGCCCACTCTATTTTGATTACGCAGTAACACCCTTTCAATTCGACGGGTTTATTCGTGATGCAATCTATCAATTCAAATTTAACCAAAAACTTAACCAAGGCAAATTACTGGCCCAGTTACTACTGCAGCACATTCAGGAAGAGCAATTAGAACTTCCCGAGGTAATTATTCCTGTGCCATTACATAAAAAACGCATGCGACAACGAGGTTATAACCAGGCTTTGGAAATCGCACGTATGATAAGTAAAGGACTGGCTAAAGAAGGTGGGGGTCAACTGAATTATGATGTGGTGTATCGCAATCGTGATACCAGTGTGCAAATGGACTTACCTGCCAAGCAACGACATAAAAATGTAAAAGGTGCTTTTTCAATTAAAGAGAATTCAAGCGTTTTGAAAAACAAACAGGTTTGTATTGTTGACGATGTAATGACAACAGCAAATACAGTCAATGAAGTAGCAAAATGTTTGAAAGAGGCTGGAGTGAAAAGGGTTGGGGTTTGGTGTGTAGCGCGAGTGGCTTGATATTAAGGTCTGTTTACGGCTAATACCGGTCAAATGCAAGGGTAATTTCGTTTGAAGATTCGTGTCAAGATATCTTTACTTGAATCTGATTCATTAGCATTGAAATCATTTATTTCATGACTTATGACTCTAGCAATACTAATTTCGTCACTATCAAGCCCATTATAAAAATCATGTATTAGAGTTCCGCAAATTATATTTTCTTTATTTAACGTATCGTATGTCTCAACAGAGTAATCTATAAATTCAATTGCATATTTAGTCTCTGGTATGGTTATTTCTGCAAACCAACCAAAAACAATATTTTTAATAGTAGATTTCTCTGGTATTTTTGAATCAATTGAGCCTGTTTGGTTCACTAACTTCTCAAATGCTGCTGCTCTTTGAATCATTCCTTGGCTAGCCTCTATAGGCATATTTACTTTAACTACAAATACATAATATTTGATTGAAACAATAAGTAAGAAAGAAAAGATTACAATGGCAAAAATTGTAAATGCATACACGCGTCCCATAAGTTCAAGCTCAAAAAACTTCATGATTTGTTCAGTTATATTATTCATTTACATATTATTTATGCCTGCTTTGGGTCTGCAGAAATTTGCTTCTGCACTTCCACCATCCATAGCAGTCGAAAGTGATCATCTAGCAAACCAGTAATGCGCAAAGATTCCTATAAATACCACCATGCCGAAATAATTATTATTCAAGAAGGCGTCAAAGCATTGATCGGGGAGTCGGTGTTTGATGAGGACTTGCTGATAGATAAAAAATAAACTTGCCAGTGATATACCAACATAATAAATC
>CAZVPJ010000104.1:0-3290 GCA_964629035.1 uncultured Thiotrichales bacterium
TTGATATTGAAAGTGAACTTCAGGAGTATTTTATTTCTCATAATTTCACCTATGATGATCAACCAAGCTTAGCGAAACTATATGATGCTTTGAAAGATCGATGCAAAACTTTACAAGACTTATGCAATACGAGTGTTTTCTTATACACAGATATTGATCAGTATGACGAAAAGGCAGCAAAGAAACATTTCACATCGGATAGTATAACTATATTAAACACGCTTAAATCAAGATTGAATAGTGTCGATGACTGGATAGCTGAAAATATCCACACAGAAATCAAAGCCACTGCAGATTCTATGGAATTGAAGATGGGTAATATAGCGCCAGTACTACGTTTAGCCGTAACCGGAGGTGCTATTTCACCATCCATTGATGTAACCCTTGAGCTGCTTGGTACAAAAAAGACACTACATCGTATCGATCAGGCAATTGAATATATTTCAACTACAGTATAAATTGGTAGCAGAATCAAACTGAATTCGGGGCTATAGCTCAGCTGGGAGAGCGCTTGCGTGGCACGCAAGAGGTCGGCGGTTCGATCCCGCCTAGCTCCACCATATTACTGATTTTTAGATTGAATTATGGCGATTAACCCTATTATTAATGACCGACGCAACAAGCCTGAAAGAAGGAGTAGTGCGGTAGTTCATCAATTTCCGATACTCACAGAAGATGGACTAAATGTGCGTAAGGATCGTCGCGCAACGCCAGAACGCAGAATTTCAAACATTATTGTAAAGGAATGGTTTGTAAAAGAATCTATTTTTAAAACGCTATTCCAGAATAAAGTTAAAAAACAATAAATAAAACATCAAATATATATTTTATACGCCTAATTTACCCTGACGGACTAACTTTACTCGATCCTCATCAATTTTCTTGCCTATTAACTGGGCAGTTTGAATTACATTGTCCGGTGTACGCACATTTCTTGATAAGGTTAGATCTGCTGTATAAGCACCGCCATTAGCCACCATAATGACACCATTGACGTCTAATTCGCCATTCTGATTACTTACATAAATTTGAAATCCATCCTCTATAGGCGTGAATTCACTATTAATATCACCTAAGTTCAGGGCAAATACACCTAGAATTCTTGTATTCGTAGTTTTTAGGATTCCATCTGCATTAAAAGGAATACCATTTTTTAAATCTAATTCTTTAAAATCTGCATCAAAGCTACCATTAATGATTAAACCATAACGCTCAAAATAGGGTGCAAGCAAAGACAGCTCACCAACAAGATCCATATCTTTATTATAAACATCAGAGCCTGTATAAGAGGTTTCAAGCCCACCCGTTAAGTTATTTGAATCAAAAGAGATGTCAGCCTGTACTTTTCCAGCAAGCAAACTTAATGGTTTTGTAGTCCATTTTGTGTTTTGCAATCCGATTTTATCTATCATAATCGTTTGAACATTACCTTTTAATAAGGTACCACTTAACCCATTTGTGACGATATTATTGGGCAAATAATTTGCGATCATTGATGCCGGCGCAAAATATCCCACTGCACCTACAAAAATTATTAACGCTAGTACAAGTTTGATTAATATTTTCATGCTTATCTGGTTTCTTTGCCTTATAGAATTATCGTACTAGAGTTACTTTTCCAGTTACTTTTCCAACTTGATCAGAGCGATTTAATGAAGCGTCTGCTACTTCAATTGTATTTCTTCTCTCAAGCTCACCAAGCAACACGATAAGGTAATCAAATGCGATATCTTCTACCCATATTTGAACGTTATCCTCACCTTTAGGTTCTATCCTTGTAATAGCAGGACGTATACCCATTTGCTTTGCACCCGTATCAACAATTGCCAATAGGGAGCGGCCATCATTTACTTTGTTAAATAAATTAGGATTAATACGTTTCAAATGCTCAACTTCTTGTTTTTTGATCATCATCCACGTCACTGTGTCACGTTTAGCATCTACTCGCTTTTGTTTTGCATCTCTACTTGAAGCGATAGGCGACCATATTGCTAAATACAGAATAGCTAATGACACCAATACTGCAGCTAACGTAACCATGTAGCGTTCTCTTGATTGAAGTGCTTCCCACCAATCTTTCATTTTGCATCTCCTTTAACCACAACGAGCTTGGCTGCTACGGTATTGCCCTGAGTATTTGCAGATTCTATTTCTGCAGAATAATTTTTGCCTTTCAAATTTTGTTTTACATTATCCAATATTTGCACATCAGGTGACTTAACATTCATATTAAGAGTGCCTTCTCGGTAAATCATAGTGTCTATATCTACTTTTCCAGCTTGTTTCATAGATTCACCGCTTAGGGCTAGCAGCTCCATAAATCCTGCTCGTGAGCCTGAACCGGCCGTACTTAGGAAGTTTTTTAATCTGGCTTCCATTTTTGTTCGAGCACTATCAGCCGACACATTTTGCATATCAGGAAAAGTTTGTTTCATGACCTGAGTAATCTGTGCATCCAAGTTCTTTTCTTGCTTATTTAACCTTGAATGATCAATCAATACAGAAACAAAAGAGAGAGCAATCCACACTCCAAACAGCATTGCAGCGACTTTCCATGGCCCTAATTGATGATGTTTCTTATCTTTATTTTTGTAATTGGATTGCAATAAATTGATGCATTCATCTTCATCTAAACCATCTGCAAATAATCCTGGTGGACAATCGTCTAATTCATTAATACTGATAGGTAAGTTAAGCTTTTTTATACCTGTTTGTTGATCATCACAACAATAAACATTTAACTCAGTCGGCGTTATCTCAGCTTGCCGCAAAGAAGAGGTAAGCATTTGCTGGAGATTGTGTAGATCAATCGTAAACCCCTGATACCTTTCTGTCCGCACTAATGCGCGCTCATTTTCAATTAGAATAGTCCATGTACCTTCTCTAAAGGGCAAACCAAACACATCTGCTGTTAGCAAATCTGGATAAATATCTGCTTGAGATAGTTCATCCAAAATACTATCTAAGGTACGTTTATCAATTACGGCAACGGGGAAGTCATTTTCACCATATCGTTGACCAACTGCAAAGTGTAAATCTTCAACATCGTCTGCGAGTTCATCTTCAAGTGCGAAGGGCACTGCCTTAAGCAAGTGTTTTTGCTTGCGTGCTCTGGTGTTTACATTTGTAAGCAACATTTGTTCTAAGGGCAGCAAGACCATTACATTTGCATTTTGAGTAACGGTAGAAACCTGTTGCAGACGGGCTTCTGCACCTCTAGTAATCGGCACACCTTCTTCGTCTAATTTTATCCATTTCACAAAATGAGAATCATCACCTTCAAGATTGTG
>CAZVPJ010000104.1:3390-6354 GCA_964629035.1 uncultured Thiotrichales bacterium
TTTCTTTGAGTGAGAGAATTTACAAATTGTTGAGGATTACTAAAGTGCTTGTCATTTCGCTCTTCTACCAACTCTTGCCCAACACCTGGTGGAATGTTTGGACCCAATGTTTCGAGTACTTCAGCAGATGCAGTATTGATATTTAGCGGAGCATTCAAATCTGACAGAGCCGTAATATGCGGCAGTAGTTTAAAATACATTTCCTCGGTAAAGCCATGCACTAATCGCAGCTCAGATATATCACTCATCGGCTGATCTGCAGGTAAGTAGGGAACTTCCAAGCGACTGTAAACATCCGCTTCTGCTCCCTCAGAGCATTCCGGGTTTGAATTATCGGAATCTATCCAGTCAATGATGGCACACACTAAACCCGGACTGATATCCAAGTTCGCAAATAATCGTTCGAAACGAAGTCTCATAGCATTATTGACAGTGTTACCTTGTTTGAGCAAGTTAACATTTAATTTGCTCTGAGCGTCCTCTAACTGACCTTCTATACGTCCACCAGGAAGCGGGAACACTAATGGTTGTCCGTTATTCCACCATTTGTTTTCACCATCATAAGCATCATAGTTGTTGTTTTCTGCATCTCTTGCCAGTACGGCCATGGCCCATTCTTCAGCGCCTTTTGCATAGGACCAAGCTTGACCACTGTTGAACGCAGTTACCGTCCGCCTGAAATTTAATTCGTAATTTTCCGCAATCGATACAGACGCTATCACAGCAAGAGAAACGATGAGCACGGCGGTGATGAGTGCAACACCGCTTTGTTTATGTCGTGATGGATAATTCATTATTGTTTTAAGAGGTTGCAGGAGCTGCAAAAAGCCGTTTTATTTCTTCCATTCGCTCGACTTTAATCGTTAATTCAAGCGCATGTGGAATTTCATATTGAGGAACCGTACCAATTTGTTGTACTGCGTTACTGTTAAGGGGAGGCCAGGTGGTATGCCACTGACCCGCACGGTAATATCGCATTTTTATGGATTCAACACCTTCTAAAAGCTCTGTTGTAAAGTATTCTTCTGCAATCGCACCATCTAATTGCCCCCAGGTGTGTCGTTTAAGGATATTCTCATCTAACTCATAGGATACACGTTGCATTTTACTTCTCACAAGATTAGCCGGATTGCGCCAACCCGAATGTGTAAAACTAAACACTTTGTCTTCATCACCAACGAATGATGGTTGTATATCAGAGTACTGATTACGAATAGAGCGATTAATCATTTGATTAATATCTTTTTCGAAATATCTAAAGGTTAATTGCATATCTCTTAACTGATCAGATGAACTTTTTATATAGCTTTGGCCTTTTAATACATAATTAATACCACCATAGGCCATAATGGAAACCACACTAAAGATGAAAATGGCTATCATCATTTCTATGAGCGTGAAACCGTATTGTGAAGTGTTTTTAAATTTACGATGCATGATGATTGCTATAATATTTTTACCGAGGGTTAAACATTAAGGTAATTAAGGTTGCATAGTTTTGTGCTGACTTATCTTTATCTTTACGCACATAGATTTCTACACGATTGGTATCAGGATCTTCTGTTGCTTCAATTTTTCGTGTCCAATGCCAAGTTATACCGGCTAATTCTTCTTCACCATCACTAAAACCCGTTTTGGGACTACCCGTTGTGAGTTCGATTTCCGCTATTTGATTCTGGGCCACCCAATAAGCAAATGTTTTATCTCTTAAATGAATTGTATTTGAAGTAGTGGACGTTACCGTTTTAATCACCGCAGCCATACCTAATGCTATGACGGCAAGAGCCACCATTACCTCCAATAAGGTAAACCCATTATGTGATTTTAATAACATCATCATTGGTTAACTGCTTCAATTTCGTATTTACCATTTTCTGCCATTATCATTTGGAAGACGTGGTCAGAATTATCGGTCAATTTAAGTTCAAACGGACTAATAGATCCATCTGAAAGCATGAAAACATGTGGCGTTATTTCTTTTAGATTTTTAGCAGAAAAGTTAACTTGAACACCTTCTAGTAATAGTTCATACGCTAAACCGTCGGGTAGGGTGCGTTTTGATAAAATACGGTCACCTTCTACAGGCAGCCAAACAGATTTTTCGTTTCTGTTTTTATCTATCTGCGAAGTAAGTTTATAAAACTCATAACTATCTTGAGTAAACAGTATTCCAAGTTCTTCAGAGTTAAAGATGGCTTGTTCTTTTGCTAACTCAATTAATGCGGCTAACTGCTGAGATTTATGTGACATTCGATCCGCTTGACTGTCTCCAAATGCAAGCGTTGCAAAGGATACGGCTATACCAATAATGACAATCACTACCAATAATTCTAAAAGCGAAAACCCATAAGCATGTCTTCTTGTATGGGTATATCTTCTAAGGCTAGGTTGAATATATGACATGCAGTTAGCGTGATATTACTTAATTATAAAATTATCTTAAGTCAGCCGTAGACAAGTCTTTATTGTTTTCTTCTCCACCTAATTTGCCGTCTGCACCAAACGTAAATAAGTCAAACTCAGCTCCATTTGCGCCAGGATTAGCAAATTGATATTCCATTCCCCAAGGGTCTAAAGGCATTCTTGGAATATAACCACCTTTTCTCCAGTTTTTTGCTTCGGGACTTCCACTTGGTTTGGTTACTAACGCTTGTAAACCTTGGTCTGTCGTAGGGTAATTAAAATTATCGAGTCGATATAAATTCAATGCTGATTCCAATGCACGAAGATCGCTCAGAGATTTCTTTATACGGGCCTCTTCAACTTGCCCGAATATATTCGGTGCAATTACGGCGGCTAGCAAACCTATAATGACCACCACGACAATTATTTCAATCAAGGTAAAACCTTTCATGCGTTGAATTTTTGAATATTTAATATTGTTCATATCACTAGATAACTCTCTAAATTTAATTAACTCGCTGATTATTAAGGGCAAATATTACTAAATTGTATCAATAACTA
>CAZVPJ010000105.1:0-6244 GCA_964629035.1 uncultured Thiotrichales bacterium
TTTTATTTAGGATGTTATGGAATATAAAGATTATTACAACATACTTGGTGTAGAACGCGATGCAAAAGAAGCTGATATCAAAACAGCTTATCGTCGTCTTGCGCGCAAGTATCATCCTGATGTAAGTAAAGAATCTAATGCAGAAACCAAATTCAAAGAAATCGGTGAAGCCTACGAGGTATTAAAAGACAAAGAGAAGCGCCAAGCGTATGACCAACTTGGAGCAAATTGGAAACAAGGTCAAAATTTTAATCCCCCGCCAGGATGGGACGATGCCTTTTCAAATACAGGTTCTGCAAGAAGTGCAGGTTTTGGTGGCGCCGGTGACTTTAGTGATTTCTTTGAATCCATGTTCGGTGGCGCCGGTTTTGATCAGTCTGGTGGTTTTCAGCAGCGCACATATCAAGCGAAAGGTGCAGATCAAAATGCAGCTATTTCCATAACGCTAGAAGATGCCTATCAAGGTGCCAAAAAAAATATTCGTTTGGGTAATCAACAAACGGGTAACGGTCGAAATCTGGATGTAAAAATACCTGCCGGCATTACCTCGGGAAAACGTATTCGGCTAACGGGTCAAGGTGGTCAAGGTGCGGGAGGTGGACCGAATGGTGATTTGTATTTGGAAATCACGATTACGCCTCACCATCTTTTTAAACTTGATCAAAAAAATATATTGCTGGACCTTCCTATTAGTCCTTGGGAGGCGGTGCTAGGTGCAACCGTGAAAGTGCCGACATTGGGCGGGTATGTGGAGGCAAAAATACCGCCAGGCTCTCAATCAGGAAAGAAATTACGCTTAAAAAATCGCGGTCTGAAAGGCAATATGGGGCAAAATAATGCCACGGGGGATCAGATTGTGACATTACAAATAATGATGCCAGAAAATTGTTCGGATGAGGATAAAGAGTATTTTGAAGAAATGGCTAAGCGGTTTGAGTTTGAGCCACGTAAAAAGTTATAAGAAAAAAGTTTAACGTTCTAAGAATAATGTTCTTGGATTCATTCAGAGTGGCTTAATTTGAGGGATCTTTATTCATATAATAAAGTCTCATTTACATAAATGGTTAGAGTGTGTTTATTTTTGTAAATTAAATACATTCAATGAGTACATTAAACATAACTGAAGATAAATTTTTATAGGAACTTACATATCATGCGCAATATCATCTTACTTGCACTGCTGTTAAGTTTTACGACTGCTTATGCAGAGCTTCCAAATCATATAGACGGCCAACCACTTCCTACTTTGGCGCCCATGTTGGAGCGAACAACGCCTTCCGTAGTCAATATTTCGACCACTGGAAAAGTGGTGGTGCGAGATCCTTTTTTTGATGACCCATTCTTCAGGAGATTTTTTGATGCACCGCAGCAGCCGCGAGAACGCCGCACAACCGGATTGGGCTCAGGCGTTATCATCGACGCAAAAAATGGTTATGTCATTACGAATTCTCATGTAATCGATAAAGCACAAGACATTGTCGTAACGTTAGAAAACGGCCAACGTTTTGATGCAAAAGTAATTGGCAAAGACCCAGGCGCAGATATCGCAGTTATTCAAATTGATGCTGAGAATCTAAATGAGATTTCTCTAGGAGATTCAGATGTGCTCAGACAGGGAGATTTTGTAGTAGCCATTGGAAATCCATTTGGTTTAGGCCAGACCGTTACCTCTGGAATTGTTAGTGCTTTAGGTCGCAGTGGCTTGGGAATTGAGTCTTATGAAGATTTTATTCAAACCGATGCATCCATTAACCCCGGTAACTCAGGGGGTGCGCTAGTAAACTTGCATGGTGAATTAATCGGGATTAATACGGCAATCTATGGTCCTAGTGGCGGTAATGTCGGCATTGGTTTTGCCATTCCCATGAATATGGCAAAGAAAATTACTGAGCAACTTATTGAATATGGTGAGGTCAAGCGTGGACGTCTGGGCTTTAGCGCTCAAGATCTAACACCAGAGCTGGCGAAAGCTTTTGGTATTGAGCGTAACAAGGGTGTCGTGGTTGCGCGTGTTGAGGCAGATTCTCCCGCTGATAATGCTGGCATGAAAGTTGGAGATGTGATTGTAAAAGTGAATGGTAAAGAAGTTATCAGTTCGTCACATGTTAGAAATGAAATTGGATTACTTCGAATTGGAAGCCGTGTAAAAATTGGAATACTGCGAAATGGTAAACCGCAAACTTTGACAGCAACCGTTGAAGATCAAATTTCGAATAGCATTAAAGGCGTAAAATTAAGTAAGCGTTTGGCCGGTGCAGAATTAGGCGAAGTGAGAGAAGAAACATCGAGAGGATCGATTTCTGGTATTGAAGTGCTAAGCGCTAAAGGCAAAGCTGCTTCATCAGGCTTACGCAAAGGCGACATCATACTGAGTGTAAATAAAAAACGCGTAAAAAGTATAAGCGATATGCAAGCAGCCATTAAACGAAATGCAGATGCAACCTTGC
This sequence comes from uncultured Thiotrichales bacterium, assembly GCA_964629035.1. Classification (GTDB taxonomy): domain Bacteria; phylum Pseudomonadota; class Gammaproteobacteria; order UBA4575; family UBA4575; genus JABDMD01. Next base: position 2,448 of record CAZVPJ010000105.1, read on the forward strand.
TAAATATTCAGAGAGACTCGCGTGGGTTATTTCTATTGATTCGATAGCGTGACTTTTTTATAACCACGGCTGATTAAAGCAATTTTCAACCACTGATTCCCTTTGGCGCCAATATAGAAATGAATAAATAACAAAATTAAGGATGGTATGAGCCAATACAGTGCAGGAAATGTTGAGGTTTCCATTATGGAGGCCATAGCAACGGAGTGGTAAAAATAGATAGGGATGTAGAGAAGCAGCGCGATAACACCTTGTCGCCAGAGTCTTTTAGAGAATAACCAGCCCCAGGCAAATATAAATCCGAAAAAGCTAAAGCCATGCTTTACCATCGTGATGTGCTGATCGCGAGAATAACTATCCACCGGTCACAGGCGGGAAAAAGGCGATCTCGTCTTCGTCGCAGACCACGCAATTAAAGTCCGCATATTCTTGATTCACGGCCACGAGCAAGCGATCGGGGCGTTGCATATTTTGAGTAGCTTGCTCCCAAACTTCTATTACCGTGATCGACTCTGCAAAGGGTACTTCATCTTGGCTGCGTCCAATGGCTTCTCGCAAACTGGCAAAGTATTTAACATGTACAGACATACTTTTTAGATATAAACCTCGAAATGATTATCAACAGATCAATGTGAAATGGTACCATTTACGGAACATGAGCAAACTAACCCACTTTAATCATGAAGGTGAAGCCCATATGGTTAATGTGGGAGATAAACCTGTTAGTCACCGTGTTGCGGTCGCGGATGGGCGTATTTGTATGCAAACAGAAACGCTAAATCTTGTGCAAACCGGTGGCCATAAAAAAGGTGATGTACTAGGGATAGCCCGTATTGCAGGCATCATGGGTGCAAAGAAAACCTCAGAGTTAGTACCGTTATGTCATCCTTTGGCCTTAACCTCGGTTGAGCTAGAGTTTGAAGTGGAACAGACGCCTGCAGCCATTTACTGCAAAGCAACCGCGGAGACAAAAGGGCAAACCGGTGTTGAAATGGAAGCGATCACGGCCGTGCAAGTTGCATTATTAACGATTTATGACATGTGTAAGGCGGTTGATCGGGGTATGATTTTGCAAGACATTGCATTGTTACGTAAGACAGGTGGAAAGTCGGGGACCTGGACACGGGGTTGATAAACTTCCCGTCATCTAAAGGGTCTTACTCAGAAGAATAACGATAATAATATTCAGGAAAACGTTGATGAAAATAATTAAGTATCTATTTATCGCAATTATTTTATTGGTGGTTGTAGTCATTGGTGGCGGGGCATTTTTTATAAATACGCTTGATTTGAATAACTACAAAGAATTAATCGTAAACAAAACTAAAGAAGCCACAGGTAGAGATTTAGTTATAGCAGGTGACATAGAACATACCTTATGGCCGCGTTTGGGGCTTACCTTGGGACAAACTACCTTTGGAAATGCACCTGGGTTTGGTGATGCGCCAATGGCCACCGTTGATAAAGTAAACATAAATGTTGCTGTGCTGCCTTTACTTAAAAGCAAAGTAGAAGCTTCCAAATTAATATTGCATGGTTTGAAAGTAAATTTACATACCAATGCGCAAGGGGTTACCAACTGGGATGATTTGGTGCCTGATGAAACCTCTACAACGGAAGAGGCTTCAGACAATGCTGCAAGCCCATCGGTAGATATTGTGATAAATGGAATTGAAGTGACTGATGCCGAGTTACTTTGGCAAGATGATCAGGTTGGAACAAAAGTTCAAATCGCACCTTTTAACTTAACGACGGGTGAGTTAGGTGACGGCAAAGCAACTGATGTAAACATGGATTTAAAACTAAAGAATACGGCACCCGTAATGGATGCTAGTTTAGAGATAGCCACCAAAGCATTGTTCGATTCAAAAGCACAAACACTGAACCTGCAGGGTTTAAAGGTTGATTTATATAGTACGGGCGAATCATTTCCAAATGGTGCATTAGATTTAGATTTAACTTCTAATGTAAGTGGAAATTTTGCAACTCAAAAGTACTCGATGCAAAGCACCGATATTAAAATTGCAGGTACAGGCGATGCTTTTCCTGAAGGAAAGTTAGATGTCTCTATGCAAACCAATATCGATGCAGATATTTCAAATGAGGCACTAAGCCTTTCCTCACTAGTGGTTTCAATGTTAGATACGCAACTAACGGGTAATGCCTCGGTACAATCATTTAGCAAGCCCAATATTAAATTTTCATTAGCGTCTGACCTATTGGACCTGGATAAGTTATTACCTACCTCAAGTGCTGAAGAAAAAGCCGAAAGTACTCCTGCAGATGAGAACGAGGCCATTGAACTGCCAACGCAGACGCTTAGAGATATGCGTGTGAATGGTGATATTTCCGTCGCTAAACTCATTGTTTCAGGAATGTCGATGACCAATGTAAAAGCTACCGTCACTGCTAAGGAAGGTTTATTGCAAGTCACGCCAATGTCTATGAATCTCTATGATGGAACCATGAAAGGAAAAGCAAGTGTAGATGTACGAAACGATACTCCGAAATATGCGCTTTCAACGGATTTGGCAGATGTTCAAATTGATAAATTAAGTATGGATTTTCTAGGTGAAGAAAAAGCCTATTTGCGTGGTTTAAGTAATCTTTCTCTTGATATCAACACAACAGGTAACAGTGTTGCAGAATTAAAGCAGGCTTTAGGTGGCAAAGTTGATTTAAACGCAGGCAATGGCGCATTGCGGGATGCAAAGCTTGCCGCCAATGTCGAAAAAGCCGCTGCCCTACTAAAGGGGCGTGAACCAAAAGCGGCCGGCGAAGAGCTAGTGTTTGATAAACTATTTGGTACGTTCAATATTACAAATGGTTTAACGGATAACAAAGACTTTATCCTTAATACACCACTCATCGTTGCCAAAGGTATTGGTAAAGTCGATATAGGTAAATCATCAACAGACTACACTATTACAATTGGACTATCTGAAGAGCCCGGCAAGTGCGGTGTTCCAGTGACCATAAAAGGTCCGTTTGAAAAATTAAGTTACGGTGTGGACTTAAAGGCAGCGTTAAAATGCACGCAATCGGCAAAGATTGAAGAGAAAAAAGAAGAACTTAAACAAGAATTTGAAGAGAAAAAAGAAGAAAAGAAAGAAGAGCTTAAAGAAAAACTTAATGAAAAATTAGGTGATAAGTTAAAAGGTATTAAGCTGTTCTAAATGAAGCTTCTACTTTGCGCTGCATTATTATGGGTTAATGCATATAGCGTTCTTCATGCGGTTGGGAGTTCTGCTGAAGAGATTACTGCCGAATACAAAGAAGGGGTGTACCACTTAACGGCTAATTTCATAGTAGAAACTAGTGCTGAAAAGGTAGTTGCTGCGCTTACTGATTATGAAAATATTACTAAGCTCCATCCTTCTATTATCGAAAGTGAAATTCTCGAAAACAATACGGGTGGTAATAACACTGCCAGTAATAATGCAGGCTCTAATCAAGCCAGTACAAGTAAAGCCGAAATACATAAAGTAAAAATACGCACCGTTGTAAAAGATTGCGCACTTTTTTTCTGTAAAAAAATCACTCGAGTAGAAAACATAACACAGCGTGCATTTGATTCAATCGATGCAGAAGTGGTGCCTTTTTTGAGTGATCTCAGGTCAGGTCAAACAAGTTGGAAATTTGTACGCGTCGGTAATCATACAGAAGTTAGCTATCAAGCCACGATGCAGCCTAAGTTTTGGATTCCTCCTGTAATTCGTTCACGCACTGTAACCAAAAAGTTTGCCAAAAGAATTGCAGAGATAGTGCAACGTTTGCAAACGATCGCACCAAGTTAT
>CAZVPJ010000106.1:0-6181 GCA_964629035.1 uncultured Thiotrichales bacterium
TACATGGTGGACAAGAAAGCACTTTGCTTTCGATGATGTTACCTTTGTTACACCATGGCATGGTGATGGTCGGCATTCCCTACAGCGAAACTGAACTGCTCAGCACAACTACGGGGGGCACACCTTACGGTGCCAGCCATTTAGCCGGACCTGAGAGCACAAATAAGTTAAGTGAAGATGAAAAGAAATTGTGTTTTGCGTTGGGCAAACGCGTGGCGACTTTAGCGCTTTAATTTATTCAATATTTAAAACCGTTTTTACAAAAGGCACGGTTACTTTTTTTTGCTGTACTAATGATTCCTTATCTAACTGTTCTAGTAAGCCGATAAGTTTATTTAGATCTCGCGGAAACCTTTTTAGCAAAAAACTGCATACCTCAACAGAAACCTCGAGCCCTCGAACTTTTGCATGCGCTTGAATGGCAAGACTCTTTCCATCATCGGATAGTAGATTCAACTTATACACCGGACCCCATACTAATCTTGAAGCAAGATCAGGAAAGGAAACATTGGCTTCATGTGGATTATGCGCGGCGGTCATTACGATACTTTTATTATGGGCGCGCAGCTCGTTAATTAATAAGAATAATTGGCGGTCCCATTCTTTATCACCTAACACGGTATCTACATCATCCATGCACACCACATCTAATTGATGCATATCCCTTAGAATTTCCGCTTGCTGATCCACGAGTTCTTTCATCGGCAAATAAATTGCATTTTGTTGTGCGCTGTCTTGATGGTTACAGATGGCTTGGAGCAGGTGTGTTTTACCTGTGCCTGCTGCTCCCCACAAAAAATATTGGCGTGGCTCCGATGAAGCGGGTTGTGATAGTTGTTTTAATGCCGATAGCAGCTGCGCATCGCTCGCATTGATATACGTTTCAAAGGTGGCGAACTTTGGCAACGCAATGTCCAGTGAATATTGCGTAGGCGTCTGCAGACAGGAGGTTGTCATTACGGTTGGGCTTTAGCTGAAGTGTGACGTTACGCTTGCTTGCCAGATTGTTTAGAGGCCCTTCTAGAACGCTCTTCCACCAAGTATTGATATCCGCTGGCTAAGGTTGTACATAACGTTAGGCCAATAAGTATTTGTATCATAATCAATGGGAAGGTATTTAATTGACTGTAGACCACTGCAAGTACGAGCAATATCTGCACAAATGTATTCAGCTTGCTAATCAGGCTTGGCTCTATTTCTAAGCGTCTTGTCGTGGAGACATATGAAACCGCACCCGCAAGTAAGGCAACATCGCGCATAATAACGATCAGAACCAACCAATGAGGTAATAAATCCATTGCACCCAAGGCTACATATGAACTTATCAGCATGACCTTATCTGCAGCAGGATCCAGATAAGATCCCAGTGTCGTTTTCCAATTAAAGGCTCTGGCTAGATATCCGTCTAAGGCATCCGATAAACCCATCAAGAAAAACAGCAATAATGCATTATTGAATTGGTGGTCAAATAACCACCATACCAGCAGTGGCACCGCAGCAAAGCGCGCCAAGGTAATTAAATTTGGTATAAATCTCCAATAAGACATTCTATGCCTTAACTCCTCTCGTAAATTAATGCATCTGGAAATACAATTTACTCAATTATATAACGAAGTATTCGACTATAATGTCGATGCTTATGCACAATTATAAATGTTAATTATTATTATCATTCCGATGGTATAAGTTACTGAATAACGAAGCAATGATAATTCATAACCGCGTGATATCAATGTAATTACTTCATTCGATTTCTTTTATATCAATTAGTTACAATACATTCTTAAGAATAAAAATATATGGGTCTTAGCTACAAAAATGCAGGTGTCGATATCGATGCTGGAAATAAACTCGTTGACCTGATCAAGCCGGCGATACGCTCAACGCAGCGACCCGAAGTGATGTCTAGCCTAGGCGGCTTTGGCGGCCTATTTGCATTAAACCAAGGCCAATATGAAGAACCCATTTTAGTCTCGGGTACCGATGGAGTTGGCACAAAATTACGCCTTGCCCAACAACTCAAGCACCACGAGACGATTGGTATCGACCTGGTTGCAATGTGCGTCAACGACGTCATCGTTCAAGGTGCCGAACCGCTATTTTTCCTAGACTATTTTGCTACTGGAAAGCTCTCTGTAGATGAAGCAAAAGTCGTTATCGAAGGCATTGCAGAAGGTTGCCGACAATCCGGTGCTGCCTTGATCGGCGGTGAAACCGCAGAAATGCCAGGAATGTATGATGAAGGCGAGTATGATTTAGCCGGATTTTGTGTTGGCGTTGTAGAACGCAATAAACTAATTGATGGAAGCAAAATTAATGATGGCGATGTTATTGTTGGTCTTCCCTCCAGCGGCATTCACTCCAATGGGTTTTCATTGGTTAATAAGATTATTGAAACCACAAACTCGCCATTAGATGAAAAGATTGATGGCAAAAGTTTGGGTGAATTACTATTAGCACCGACCATCATCTATACCAATATCGTTTTATCACTCATAAAACAATTACAAGTCCACGGCTTGTGCCATATAACCGGTGGTGGATTAACTGAAAATGTTCCACGCGTTATCCCTGACGGCTTTTTGGCCGATATTGATACTAAAAGCTGGAAACGTTCTTCTGTTTTTGATTGGCTTCAAAAAATGGGACAAGTGGATGATGCAGAAATGTTAAGAGTATTTAATTGTGGCATGGGCATGTTGGTTATACTTCCTAAAGAGCAGGCAAACGAAGCCCTTAGCATATGCAAAGAAAATAACCACGATGCGGTGATCATTGGTGAAATCAAAAAGTCTACTACAGACATTAAAATATCACTTCAATAAGACCTGTGCCAAAAGCTGCACGTAATATTAAATCAGAAAGTAGACCTGCTAATAGCTCTAGCAGTAAACAAGATTCTGCGTATGACATTGCGGTATTAATATCGGGTGGTGGTAGCAATCTACAATCTATTATTGATCATGTTCAAAAACGTAATATTCATGCGAATATAGCTTGTGTAATCAGCAACAAGCCTGATGCTTATGGATTAACACGTGCACAACAAGCTGATATCCCTACTCATGTCGTTGATCATAAAAGCTTTAGCACACGAGAAGCCTTTGATACGGAACTCCTTAAGATACTTGCAGTCTATAATATTAAGCTAATAATTTTAGCGGGATTTATGCGTGTACTAAGCCCAACCTTTATCAATGAATATCCACAGAATATTTTAAATATTCATCCATCACTGTTACCTAAATACCCCGGTCTTCACACCCATGAACGCGCCCTTCAAGCAGGTGATGCGTTGCATGGCTGTTCTGTACATTTTGTGACGGCTGGTCTCGATGAAGGCCCATTAGTTATTCAGGCTACTGTAGATACTAAAGTAGCTGACACTACAGAAACTTTAGCGGCACGAGTATTGAAGAAAGAACATATTATTTATCCTCTTGCTGCAAAATGGTTTTGTGAAAAACGCCTAGAGCTTAAAAATAACAAAATTTACTTTGATGACTCACCACTCAATCAGGCGATAAAACTTACACCAGAACATGAAGCACAATTGAAGTAGAACATTCATTATGAAAATAATATTATTTTTTGTTATTACTGCATTGATATCTATCCAGCCTGTGTTTAGTAATTCAGCTTCCATTCTTGATGAGAGCAATCTACCACCAGAATTTGAAGCTACCTATGACATTCATAAAGGTTCTTTGCGTGTAGGTAAAATGAATGTAAGCCTAAAAAAAGTAGATGAAGAACTCGTCTATGAGTCGATCACTAAGCCAGTCGGCATGGCTGCATTATTTCTAGGTGACCAAGTAGTTACTGATCGAGCAGTCTTAAAATTGATTGACAATGAATATCGTACTATTGAGTTTGTTCATGATATGAAAAATAGCGATAAAAATCGAAATGAACATTACATTTTTGATTGGGAAAATAACAAGGCCCAAGTAAAATATAAAGATGAGAGTAGCGTATTAGATGTTCCTAAAAATACATTTGATAATTATTCAGCTCAATTATTATTGATGCGCAAACCAGAAAACAATGCGATTAATAACTATTCAGTGATCTCAAAAGGTAGACTCAAAGAGTATAAGTATGAGCTAGAAACTACTGAGGTTCTAAATTCGAAGGTGGGAAAACTAAATGCTACTAAGTATGTAAGAAGAAAAGACAACGACAAAAAAACAACCTATTTTGGTTGGTATGCTGAAAAAATGAATTACATCCCGATTAAACTAGATAAGTTTGAAAATGGGAAACTAGATATTTCTATCAAGATTACTAGCATTAAATGGTTAGACCAATAGATACCTAACTTCTTTAACTTGCGAGGATAACCGAGTTTGAAATGGTTATTTTAATTGCCCGCTATCATCATATTGTCAATGAGAAGTGATGGAGTAATAACATTGCTACGTCGATCTACGTCACTGCCAACTTCAACAATTTTTTGATACATATCCTTTAGGTTTCCGGCTATTGTAATTTCATCCACGGGATATTGTATTTCACCACCTTCTACCCAAAAACCGACGGCACCACGCGAGTAATCTCCCGTTACCGTGTTAACACCATGACCAATAAGTTCAGTTACCAGCAAACCTTTCCCCATCTGCTTTACCAATTGGTCTAAATTATTGGTTCCAGCTTTTAATTCTAAATTATGAACACCACCAGCATTTCCAGTTGTCTCCATGGCTAATTTTCTAGCTGAATAACTACTTAGTACGTAACCTTTAAGCACACCTTGATCCACCAAAGTGCGTGCTTTTGTTGCGACACCTTCCATATCAAATGCGCTACTACCAAAGCCACCTTTGATGAGTGGATCTTCTGTTATATTTACTGAATCTGAGAATACTTTTTTATCTAGATGGTCAATCAAGAAAGAGGCTTTTCGATAAAGAGAGCCGCCACTTATTGCTGAAATGAAATGTGAAATTAATGATCGCGCCATATTCGCTTCAAAGATTACCGGCGTTGTTTGCGTAGAGATCTTACGCGCACCTAAACGACTAATTGTCCTTTCTGCTGCCTTCTTGCCTATATTTTCTGCTGCATCAAGTTTTTTAGGGTCTCTTGCAGTAGCAAACCAATAATCTCTTTGCATATTTCCATCTTGTTCGGCGATCACTACACAAGACACGTTATGTCTTGTAGAGCTATAACTGCCTACAAAATCATGGGAGTTTGCATAAATAGTAGTGCCACGTGAACTGGTTACCGTAGCACCCTCAGAATTTGAAATTTTATCGTCATTGCGTGCAGCATTCTCGCAGGAAATGGCTATTTCTATGGCCTCTTCTGGTGATACTCCCCATGGGTGATCAAGCTCTAGATCTGGCATGTTTGTAGCCATGCGTTCCGCATCTGCCAGTCCAGCACAATCATCTGCTTCTGTATATTTTGCTATGTTACATGCTGCCGTTACTGCATCTTTAATTGCAGCAGGCTCAAAACTTGTGGTACTTGCGTTGCCTTTCTTTTGATCGATAAAAATCGTGACGCCTAATCCACGATCATTATGATGCTCTAATGTTTCTGCTTCTCCCAGTCGTGCCGTTACAGATAATCCATGCTCGACATTTATGCTTGCTTCTGCACTTGTAGCGCCTTGTTGCTTAGCTTCCACTAAACAAGATTGAACCAAGTCTTTTAACTTGTCAGTTGTATACGGAGAGGGTTGTTCTTTCATTATGAATTGTTACAGTTAATTTTTATTGTGATGTGCCACCGACGGTAATGCCATCGATACGCAAAGTGGGTTGCCCAACTCCAACCGGCACACTTTGACCTTCTTTACCACAGGTGCCAACACCTTGATCCAACTTAAGATCGTTACCAATCATACTCACACGCGTTAATACATCTGGGCCATCTCCAATCAAGGTTGCACCTTTAACAGGCTTGGTCACTTTCCCTTTTTCAATCAGATACGCTTCTGATGCTGAAAAAACAAATTTTCCAGACGTAATATCAACTTGACCTCCACCAAAATTAACTGCGTAAAAACCAGAATCAACCGAGCTAATTATTTCACCTGGATCATGCTCTCCAGCTAACATATATGTATTGGTCATTCTTGGCATTGGTAAGTGAGAATATGATTCACGTCTTCCGTTACCTGTAGGCTCAGTATTTGAAAGTTTTGCATTAAGTTTATCTTGCATAAAAC
>CAZVPJ010000107.1:0-6133 GCA_964629035.1 uncultured Thiotrichales bacterium
TAAGGTCAATTTGAAAACTTGCTTTATAAGCATAGTTATATTTACCGATAGCATGCGCTTTCTTAAAGCTAACTTGCTTCTTGTCAGCTGTAACATCAAAAGCATCACCAAGCTTTAAACGAACTTCCTCGTTTTTAGGAGTATGGTCAATTCTATCTTCACCAACGAATTGTGCATTACCTGCTTTATCATTTTTATATACTCGCACCACACCTTTTGGCAAAGGCATGCCTAGATTTGATACTTTATCATTATTGAACTCTACAAATACGCCTACTTTTAGTTTTTGACCAATCGAACCATAAGAATTTTGGTAATAATAATTTTGTCCTTTTAATAGGAATTCTTTTTTAACAGGAATTTTAGTAGCGCTTAGCAATGAAACTTGTTTTGTTTGATTTTCTGCAATAGTTGTAGGTCGTTGTAAGGTATAAAGATGATATTCAAATAATGCCTCTTCAACCATATTAGCATCTGCTTCCATTGACTCTTCTGCCAACATTTCAAATTGTCTTTTAACTTGCTTATATTCATTTTTGACTTGATTAATATCACCCGCCACTAATTGCAGTTTGGCATTCTTATAAGTAGCGCCACTTTGGTTAGTTAGTGTCACCCAGCCCGTTAAATCAACATATTGATCAGACTCATCAAGCTCAGCGACATAATCCGCTTTCCATGATAAACCACCTGTTAAATAACTAAGTTGTAATTGTTGTGAGGCAGAAGTAGCACTATTGAGCTGCATGACCAAGGTGGGGCGATCACGCAAATTCCCAGGAACTTCATCAAACACAATTCGACCCGGCACCCCAGTTTCGATACGATCACCTATTCTGAGTACTACACCCTTATTTACACTGAGTACTACAGCGTCTAATAATTTTTCTTTGCCTGTTATAGGGTGTGTTTTCACCACTCTGACCTTTTTACCAATATATTTCTCTAGTAACTTTTGCGGCGTTAATAAGTCAAAGTCAAAATTTTGCTCAATCAGTCTAAATCCATCAGGATGATTTAGACTTCTTAACAATGCCGTCTCGGGACGCATTTGTGCACTCACTTCTCGAAAAGCGAGCTTGTTGAAACCATTTTCTAGGCGGATATTTCGTAGATCTTTAACCAATGCTAGCTGATCGTTATAGATAGTTACTGCCACCTCAGATTGGTCTTGTATAGTACTTTTGACCTCTTCATTAATTGAAGCCCTGCTAGTTTGCCCCACAGCTATGAAGATGATCATACTAATAAAAAACAAAAGTGCCGATTTGAGTCGTTTATTTATTGTTTTCACGTGTAATCCTTTAATTTTCTGCTAGATTTATATAGTTAAACGATCGAAATGAGCTTTTGGGTTAAACTCAGTGAAATATTTATTAAAATACATAGAATCTCTAGGCAGATGGCAAATCCTATCGATTGTAATAAGTAGTATTAAAAAATCTTCATGAATCAAATCTTAATCATAGCTGGCATTATAGGGATATTATTATTTCTACGATGGGTCCGAAAACAGCCACAAAAAAAACAAATACAAAGTGTTTTAATTCTAGTAGCCATTGTCTTGATCCTGCTTGCGATAACAGGAAGACTAAACCCGCTATTTGCTGTCATCGCAGCTGCAGTTGCCTCATTACAAAAATTTGCAGGTCTGTTACGCTTTTTACCCTTTTTCAAAAATTTATTTACAAATAATCCATCGCAAGCCTCTGATTCAAGCAACCAAACCGATCCTGCTAACTTAAATAATAAAATGACAGAAGAAGAAGCATTGAAAATATTGGGTATTTCAAAAAATGCTACTGTAGATGAAATCATTGAAGCGCATCGAAAATTGATTCAAAAATTACATCCAGACCGTGGAGGCAATGATTTTTTAGCATCGAAAATTAATCAAGCCAAAGATTACTTGTTAGACAGAGTGGCTTAAATAATATGTTCTGGAAAAAACAATGGAAAAAGATTTTAGGCAAAGACGGCAAAGAGCAATTCGAAATCCCCGCCTACAGCAAAGATGGTGGTCACATCAAATCATTAGAACGTCAAGGTGGCCTTACGACTAGTGCTTCCTACGGTGGCATGGGTGTACGGGAGCTCCAACTTCGCATGGAAATTCTTATTGATCAGGTGCTTACAAGTCGACGCAGCGTTTTTGAACCCGCAAAAGAACTCGCGGTGTTTGCAAAAGTTGATCAAGATCGCTTCTTGAACTCGGTAGATTTGCTTTGTAATAGCAGTGTTGAGTTAGCCTTCAATTTTTGTCAATTTGCTCCAAAAAGCCTACAACTTGTAGACGAAGAAAATTGGCAAGCATGGGTAAATAATGTTCTAACTATTCATAATGAAAATGGCCTCGATGCCTGCATCAATGCCATGAAAAGAGTCGATCACTATGTTGAATCACTTAATCATGCACCCAGCACCGTAACCATTAATGAAGTATCTCGCGTTCTGGAAAGTTTTGTAATGGGCCTGAGTGGTAGACAATTGAGCATTGAAGCAAACGAGGAATTGTATACAGACACGGAGTCAATACGTTTACCTGAAATATCTTCACAGTTTAAGAGACGAGAAGATAATTTCACATTGTATAAAGCTATGGCTGTCCATCAATGGGCACAGACCTGGTTTGGAACCTGGCGCATGAACGTCGATACATTGGTAAAAATGTACAAAGACCCTGACCGAGCACTCTCTCTCTTTCATAAATTAGAAACTATTCGTCTTGATGCACGCATTAAAGATGAGTTGCCAGGCATCGCACGTTCAATGAATGATCTTAATGAGCAATATGGTTATACAGATGACTACTCTAAACTTTCAAAGAATTGGCTTACCGCAATTGAAAAACTAAAAGAACATAACACCACTGTCCAAGACACGATGTTTTTTTTAGAAACGGTCTATAAGGATGAACAGGCCCCTATAGATAAATTTTACCAAGGATCTATGAATCCAAAAGAAGTTCGTAATGCAATAAACACTAGGATGCAAAAAGAAAAAGACAGCCTGACCGAAAAGCTTAGTACTTTGCAGCAAGAATTAGAAGAAAATCAAATAAGCAATGACACTCAAAATAATGAAATAGTCAGTGATTCTACAGGCGATGAAAATAGTGAAGGTTTTTCAATCAACGAGATTAAAGATGAGAACATGCCAGATGGATATAAAGTAGAACTGCAATATGATGATAAAGCTGTAGAGCTTACACCCGATATGCAAGCGTTATTGGAATCTATTTTACAAGACTTAGGTGAAATACCAGATGATTACTTAACCTTACCCAATGCCTTAAATAATCAGGATGATGAAACACCTGGTGAAAATTCAAATGAGAATGTAGTCGATAATGATGATAATGAATTTTTATATGATGAATGGGATCATTCACGGCAAAAATACCGAAAAGAATGGTGTCACTTAAGAGAGGTGGACATCCATCCCGTTCATAACAATTTTGTAGAAAATACGCTACGCAAACATCGTGGCTTACTAAAACGACTGCATAGAACCTTTGAAGCGTTGCGAGAAGACGATAAACGCATGAAACGACAACCCTTTGGCGACGATATTGATTTAGATGCTGTGATAGAAGCTTATTCAGACACAAAGATAGGCATCGAGCCTTCACAGAATTTATTCACTAAATCTCGCAAGATGGACCGCAACATTGCTGTCATGTTTATGATTGATATGAGCGGATCTACCGCAGGTTGGATTAATGAAATGGAACGCGAGGCGTTGGTGCTTTTATGCGAATCACTTAAAATCCTAGGTGACCGATACGCAATTTATGGTTTCTCAGGTGTCACACACGAGCGTTGCGAATTATACAAAGTAAAAGAATTTGAAGAAGACTATAACGATGACGTTAAAGCACGCATCAGCGGAATTGAGCCGCAAGATTACACTCGAATGGGAGCCGCCATAAGGCATCTTACTAAACAATTACATCAAGTAGAGGCTCGTACAAAATTACTCATCACGCTTTCTGACGGGCGCCCGGATGACCAAGATGGTTACCGTGGTCCATATGGTATTGAAGATACTAGACGTGCGCTAATTGAAGCTAAATTTTTAGGTATACACCCTTTCTGCATTACTATCGACAACGAAGCCATGGATTATTTGCAACACATGTATGGCGCAGTAAATTTTGCGGTTGTCGATCATGTTGACAAGCTTCCTTACAAAGTCTCTGACATTTATAGACGTATCACCATTTAACTCACATTCTAATCCATGAAAAACAGTAAACGGCTAGACGCTGTTCAAAGCCCTATCATTCCCTATATAGGACAATTATCCCGTAATAACCCAGGTACCATATCTTTTGGCCAAGGTATCGCTTTCTATGGACCACCACAAGAAGCATTTAACGCAGTGCAGAATTGCTTATCAGACGAATCCATTAATCGATACGGCCCTGTAGAAGGTATTCCAGAATTACAACAAGCATTGATTGAGAAATTATTTAACGTTAATTATATTAAAATAGACTCAAACAACGCAGTGATTGTAACTGCAGGATCTAATATGGCTTTCAATACAGCTGTTTTAGCAATCACTGATCCTGGCGACGAAGTCATTTTGCCACTTCCCTATTATTTTAACCATGAGATGTCTTTAACAATGGAACGTTGCAAACCTGTTTTGGTTCCTAGCACTGACTCTTTCCACTTAGATATCGAAAAAATAAAAGCCGCAATAACGGATAAAACAAAAGCAATTGTTACGATTAGCCCAAACAACCCAAGTGGCGCTGTTTATACAAAACAAGAATTAATTGAAGTTAATCAATTGTGTAAAAAATGTAATATCTACCATATAAGTGATGAAGCGTATGAAGATTTTTATTATGAACCACACCATCATTACTCAAGTGCTTCGCAACATGATACGCAATCACACACTATAACTTTGTTTTCACTCTCTAAAGGCTATGGGTTTGCAGGTTGGCGGGTGGGATATATGGTTATTCCTGAACATTTACTCCCTGCTGTAAAGAAAGTTCAAGACACTATACTTATCTCACCTCCAGTTATCTCCCAACACGCAGCAATCGGCGCACTCCATAGCGATGAAAGTTATTTGCAAAATAACAGAATTGCTATGTCAAAAAAACGAGATATGGTGTTAGAAAAACTAAATGGTTTATCTTGCTTGAAAACCAAACCATCATCGGAAGGTGCATTTTATACCCTACTTAATATCGATTCCAAACAAAAAGATATGCAGCTCGCCGAGCGGCTAATAGAAAAACATAGAGTTGCAACGATACCTGGCTCTGCATTTGGTATTCAAAGTGGATGTTATTTACGCTTATCGTATGGCGCTTTATCAGATGAGGATATTATTTTAGGACTAGATAGAATCACAAATGGTTTATTAACTTGAAATTTCATTAGTTGAAATAGACTTGGGTGTTAATGAAGAATGATGATCGACTATTTTATAAACACTATCATTATCTTTATAAAATACAAATGAAAAACGCGCTGGGCATATAATCAATTCATTATCTTCATACGTAAACTCATATTCTCCTGAGTATAAAACTGCTTTACCAAAGCTTCTTGAAGTTGACGATCCAAATTTCACTTTTAGATTTTTTTTGCGGTATAAAACTTGATAATATTCTCGTATTAACGCAGGAGTGTTGCGAATTACATCTGAAAATGTTCCCCATAGCACCGCATCATCTGCGTATAAACTAATGATCCCATCTAGGTCAGCAGCGTTTAAGCATGCCTCCCACCCCCTCAGTAGATTATCTTCCATGATTTAATATCGTTAAATTAATTAACCTTTGCGTCAAACTTTCAAAATAAATACAAGATTGGCCATGATACATAATTATAATGTTGAATCACTCAAAATGGGGACTATTTTGAAAAGTTACTATAAACGTAGCAAACAATATAAATACTATACACATCAACAAGATAAAAGTAAGCATAAAGCCGGCAAGTGCGTATATTCGTATGCTGAACCAATGCTATGAGTAACTATAATTTATCGTCTTGATAATCACTCTGTAAATTGATGTAAATACAGCCAATGTGTATATCAATTTAGTATTAATTGCATCAGTATGAGTAAACTAAATCTATATATACACACATCATGCTAA
>CAZVPJ010000108.1:0-1713 GCA_964629035.1 uncultured Thiotrichales bacterium
GCTATGTTGAAAAAGAAAGGCATAAGCTTAGCGGAATGGAGGATTCTAGATAAAGTAGCACAATCTAATTTTGCAACACCAACGAAAATAAGCAAACAACTCAACCTTGCGGCTTCACAAATATCAAGAGCATTAGAGCTTCTAGAAGCAAAAGGATTTATTTCACGAATACGAAGTGTAGAAAATTGTGATCGAAGACTCGTAAAACTAGAATGTAATAAAGAAGGTCGAGAACTTTGGACGTATGGAAAACGTATGGGCAAGGAAGTCGTGGTTAAATTAGGACTACATTAAGTAAACTAAATAATAACAATAGTATTTGTGCTTGCTTCTTACGTTTAAAAAGTTCTTCTTTAACACAGTTTTGTGGTGGGTAACTGTTTAGAATGTGCTTTATGGTTTGCAAATATTTCTATTAATCATAGATGATAATTTTGGTCTAAGTGTTCAACGCTTCCATCGTATATTTTTCAAAATAAAGTGAATCGCAGACGAGCCCTTTTCTAGTCTCACTTCTGATCTCCCACTGTTTATCCTTGCAGAATATCCTTCACGCAGTCGTGTTATTCAAAATATCAGTAAGCAAAAAGCTTGTAATGACATTTGGCTTGCAAGCTTGTTACACTCTGTATGCTTTTAATGTACCTACTGGTGCTTCACCATAGCTGTTATTTTAAAACAACAAATATAAGATTGCCTGCTTATTGGCAGTTATTGGCTCTATTTTGATAACATTGGCTTCTTCAGTTTTACGAAACAGTACGTAATAATAACCATGACTCTATTACTATTTTATTTGCTCTTAGCCATTGGTGTTTCTTTTTTTTGTTCTATTGCAGAAGCGGTTCTGCTTTCTATAAGACCATCATATGTTGCAACGCTTGAGCAGAAAAACAAGTCGAGTGGAGCAGTGCTTAAAAAACTCTATGATAATCTTGACCTTCCCTTAGCTGCAATTCTAACTGCAAATACGATTGCACATACCGTTGGAGCAGCAGGTGTAGGTGCACAAGCTACGGTAGTATTTGGCAATGGTTATCTAGGTATCACGTCAGCGGTGCTCACGCTTCTGATTTTAATTTTTTCTGAAATAATTCCTAAGACATTAGGGGCTACTTACTGGAAGCAACTAGCTCCAGTTATGGGTGTTTTGATTACCTGGTTGATTAAATTGCTCTATCCACTTGTTTGGCTTTCAGAAAAATTAACACGTCTACTTTCTCGCTCCAATGTTAGTGCATTTACATTTAGTCGGGATGAAATCACCGCCATGTCAAAAATAGGTAAGCAAGAAGGTATTCTGGATGTTAAGGAGCATAAAATTATTGCCAACCTTATGAAATTAAACCTTCTATCCGTGCGAGATATAATGACGCCACGATTGGTAATCTTCACTGCGCATGAAGATATGACAGTTGAGAATTTTTTTAATACCCTCTCTAGCAAGCCCTTTTCACGAATTCCGATATATGGTCAGAATAGAGATGAAATAAAAGGTTACGTTCTAAAAAATGATTTGCTAGTCGCACAAGCTAGAGACGAATTCAACAGAACTCTTTCTGAGTTTAAGCGTGATTTTCTGGTTGTATCAGATAAATTATCAGCTTCCGAAGTTTATGATCGCTTAATGCATGAGAAAAGTCATATTTCCCTTGTGGTGGATGAATATGGAACGGTTCAAGGTTTAGTAACACTTGAAGATGTGGTTGAAAC
>CAZVPJ010000108.1:1813-6095 GCA_964629035.1 uncultured Thiotrichales bacterium
ATAAATTATATTGAGTGAACTTTTAAACTACCAATTATTTCACTTACATGCTGATGATGATTATTATCTAAGTACTCAACGATACCCTGATTAATTTTTTCACAACAAAGTGGGTCATAGAAAAGACCTGTTCCTAACCCAACAGTGCTTGCACCCGCCAGCAAAAATTCTATTGCATCGGTTGCATTTACAACTCCGCCTTGTCCAATGATGGGAATGTTATGCGCTTTGCAAACTTGATGCACCTCGTGTACTTTTAATAAGGCAATGGGTTTAATCGCTGGGCCTGATAAGCCACCTTGGTTGTTATGAATGATAGGTTGTTTCTTGTGAATATCGATAGCCATTCCCATCATAGTGTTAATTACTGCAAAAGCATCGCTGCCTGCATCTATACATAGTTTGGCGTTATGCTTAATGTTGGTTTGATTGGGTGATAGTTTGGTAATGATGGGTTTGTTGGTAACGGAACGACACGCTGCAACAACGCGTGCGGACATGTCAGGGTCATTACCAAAAGCGACACCACCTTCTTTTACATTCGGACAAGAAATATTAATTTCTATGGCATCAATCGGTGAGTCATCAAATTTTTGAGTAACCTCAATATATTCTTCAATTGTTGAACCGGATACGTTTGCGATAAAACGTGTTTCAGTAAAATCTAGTTTGGGTAGAATGCTATTTACAACATAATCAACCCCAGGGTTTTGTAAGCCAATGGCATTGAGCATTCCTTCTGGTGTTTCTGTAATGCGGTGAGCAGCATTACCCAAACGCGGTTCTCCTGTAGTGCCTTTTAAGCAAACCGCTCCAACATCAGTGTTGGAGAATCCTTCAATACGGGTATATTCTTCTCCAAAACCAACACAGCCAGATAATAAAACCAGTGGCGAGTTAAACTGTAGACCGCAAAACTCTAACTTTAATTTTTTGTTTTCTTCCATTGATATTGGATTATTTATAATGTTTAACGTAGTGCTATTTGAGCCAGAAATCCCTCCCAATACTGGGAATATTATACGGTTATGCGCCAATATGGGCTGTGATTTGCATTTGATTCATCCTTTAGGGTTTCAGTTGGATGAAAAAAAGCTTCGTCGAGCTGGACTGGATTACCATGAATTTGCCAGTGTAACCGAGCATCAAAGTTATCAAGCCATGCTGGATATGCTTAATCCTGAACGCATTTTCGCATGTTCCACTAAAGGACGCACAAATTATGATGTGCCCAGCTTCCAAGCGAGCGATACATTTATTTTCGGCCCAGAAACACGAGGATTGCCTGATCGTATTCTAAATCAATATCAACCGAGTAAGGTATTGCGCATACCCATGCATGAATCGTCACGTAGTATTAATTTAGCCAATTCAGTAGGCATTATTCTATATGAGGCATGGCGACAAAATGGATTTAATTAACCACTACACAATATAAAGAGCTTGTAAATCTAGTATTTAGCAAGGTGATCCAGGTAGACAAGAACAGGCTCGCTTAGTCAGCTTAACGAAATTGGTCTAAACACGCTGGTTTAAACAAAATGGTCTAGAAGGGTTGGCCTGAGTTTATTCCTGCCTCATTTCACGACCCAGTAATTGCGCAATAGCTGTTTTAAGATCTACTTTTTCACTCAGAACATTCCACACCTGGTGACAAATTGGCATTTCGATCTGCTGTTCTTTGGCTACTTCGTACACGACTTCGGCTGCGTGAAAACCTTCAACGGCCTGCCCTAGTTGTTCCATATATTGTTTAGCTGTTTTCCCCTGTGCTAATGCAATACCTAGTCTGCGATTACGAGATTGGTTGTCGGTACAAGTAAGTACTAAATCCCCCATTCCTGCTAGACCCATCAGTGTTTGAGGTTTAGCGTTTAATGCAACACCCAAGCGCATCATCTCTGCCATGCCACGAGTGACTAGAGCGGCACGTGCATTTGCGCCAAACCCAAGTCCATCAACAATTCCGGATGCAATCGCGAGTACATTCTTAACGGTCCCGCCTAGTTCAACGCCAATAACATCATCACTAGCGTAGACTCGAAAGTTATCACTGTGAAAATAAACAGCTAACTCTTTTGCATACTCAAGATCATTTGCGGCAAGTGATACTGCAGTCGGTAAACGGCTTGCTACTTCTTTAGCAAAAGATGGTCCAGACAACACGGCAGAATGAATTTCATTTCCCAACACATCTTCGACTACCTGATGCATCATCATTTTAGATTGCTTCTCAAATCCTTTGCTTGCCCATATAAATTTATTCGTCAATGTGCACGATTTAGCTAATTCTTTTATTTTTTCACACGTTTCTCGCATGGCATAACTTGGAACTACAGAAAGAATCAGATCACTATCTTGAAGTGCATTAGGTAACGAAGCTTCCGCAGATAGCGTTGTCGGGAATGTTTTCTCCGCAAGATAGCGCTTGTTTTCCCGATCACTTATTAAGGCAGTAATATGGTTTGCATCATGGCCCCAAAGCTTGACTGAATGACCATTGCTAGCTAATTGAATGGCAAGCGCCGTCCCCCAAGAGCCAGCGCCTAATACTGCAGCAATAGCCATGGTTTAATGTTTGAGTTGTTCAGGGTTTTCTTTTTGTTCATTCACTGCAGATAGATGTTGTTGATAGAGTGCATCAAAATTAACTGGATTAAGTAGTAGCTGTGGAAAGCCACCTTTTGTAACGAGTTCTGCAACTGTTTCACGTGCGAATGGAAATAAAATGTTGGGGCAATAACTTCCTAATAGTTGTCTGTGCTGTTCTTCAGGAAAGTTTTCTATAAAAAATATTCCAGCCTGTTTTGTTTCAACTAGAAAAGCAGTTTTTTCATCTTGAGTAGCTGTTACGGTGATCGTTGTGACAACCTCAAAAAGCTTTTCATCTAGCTTAGTGTTATCGGTTTGAATATGAACATCCGTTTTTGGATTCCATTTTTCAGTAAAGATTTTTGGAGAGTTAGGCGTCTCGAAAGATAAATCTTTAATATATATTTTTTGAATTTCGAACTTTTGAGTGGGTTTGTCAGCCATTATTTTATACGTTTAACCTAAATGATGATAAATTATGACCTAATTAGAAGTAGCTTTCCCTAAAATATTAATTGTTGCTTCTTGGTATTATCCGTTTCCTTTCAACATATCATCCAACTTACCTTCAGTATTCAGTGCTGCCATATCGTCAAACCCTCCAACATGCGTGTCACCTATAAAAATTTGCGGTACCGTTTGCCGTTTTGTGCGTTCTACCATCTCTTCAGCTTTGGCTGCATCTTCATGAATATTAATTTCATGGTATGTAATATTTTTACTATCCAACATCTTTTTTGCTGCGTTGCAGTAGGCACAGCGGTGTCCAGTGTAAATTAAAACTTCTGGTGTGCTCATGTAATGGTCCTTATTTTTTAGTAATGGGGAGTTGGTCATTCACCCAGGATGTGATGCCACCTTTTAAACCAAACACATTGGTGTAACTATTTTTTAATAATAATTTACAAGCTTGTGATGAACGATTTCCCATTTTGCAAAATACTATTATGGGTTTGTTTTTATCGTTAGGCAGACTAGCCATTTTATCCGGCAGCGCGCTGAGAGCAATATGTTTAGAGTCAATTATCGTTCCCTGCCCCAGCTCATTGGCTTCTCGAATATCTAATACCATCGCATCTTCTTTGTTAATCAATCTCACGGCTTCAGCAGGCAATACTTCTTTGAAACCTTTAGTCGCACGGCGCAACTCAGTCATAATAATAAGTGCAATGACTGCCGCGAGAGCGACAAATAAAAGGGGGTGACGCCCGGCAAATTCTATATATTCTTGCATATGAGTGGTGACTTAAATTTTGGGTGTTTAAAACGTAATGCGACTAATGCGAAGAGCAGAATACCTGTTGCATCATGTTAATTAAACTAAGCGTGCGTTCATCGCCAACTCTATAAAACACACGGTTCGCATCTTTTCGAGAGGCTAAAATGCCTTTATCGCGTAAAATTGCGAGATGCTGGGAGATGTTGCTTTGTGAAGTGCCTACACTATCAACGATATCTTGTACGCTCACTTCACGATCGCCGAGTATACAGAGAATCTTTAACCTCAAAGGGTGTGACATCGCTTTTAGAGAGCGCGAGGCTTGTTCAATATCCTCTTCTCTTGAGATGAGATCTTCAGCAGCTATACTCATATAAATGGGTCCTGGGTAGTAGGTTTACGCTTATTTGCAAACGTATAGTTAGATAGTATAGGCTAATATTATAAATGTCTAATACATTAATAAACTAT
>CAZVPJ010000109.1:0-5962 GCA_964629035.1 uncultured Thiotrichales bacterium
ACTAAAGAAGATACATTATTAATGCAGACTGCCACTGAAAAGATTTTGATTGCAGATGATGATCGTAGTATGCGAGTTGCGTTGCAGAATGTATTGGTCTCTGATGGCTATGAAATTGAATCCGTCGCTGATGGTGTGGAAGCAGTTAAGCGTTGTGAGGGTAGTATGCCGGGCTTAATTTTACTTGATGCACTCATGCCCAACCTGAATGGATTTGATGCATGCAAAAAGATTCGCATGCTCAAGGGCGGAAAGCATGTGCCTATTTTAATTGTAACGGCACTTGAAGATGAAAAGTCAATTGAAAAAGCATTCGAGTCTGGCGCTACAGACTTTATTCCAAAACCAGTACATTTCGCTGTTATGCGACAACGTGTTTCCCGATTACTTAAAGCAAGCCGTGCAGAGGTGCATGTTCGTGAGCTTGCATATAATGATTCCCTGACGGGCTTGCCAAACCGAACCATGTTTATTGATCAAATGAACAAAATGATTAAGAAGGTTCGCACTCAATCTCAAATGTTGGCGGTGTTGTTTTTAGATCTAGATCGATTTAAATATGTAAATGATACCTTGGGCCATAATGTCGGTGACATGTTATTGAAGCAAGTTGCGGAGAGAATTTTAAGTTGTGTGCGTTCAGCAGATACTGTTTCGCGATTAGGGGGTGATGAATTCACATTAGCCTTAGATGGAATTGAAGATCGCGGGGTAGTCGCCAATATTGCAGATAAGGTTTGTAGAAAATTAGGTGAGCCTTACTTCTTTGGCGGTAAAGATATTTATGTGACGGCAAGTATAGGCATTTCAATTCATCCGGAAGATGGAGTGAATGTTGGTGAATTAATGAAGCGTGCAGACACTGCTATGTTTAAAGCTAAAGAACGTGGAGGCAGTTTCTTGTTTTATGAGCCAGAAATGGAAGCGGTTGTTACTAATAAAGTTGAAATAGAGCAAGATTTGCGTCAATCCTTAGATCGCGAAGAACTTGATGTTTACTATCAACCTAAATATAACTTAATGACCTCAAAAGTTATGGGCGTTGAAGCATTGGTTCGATGGAATCATCCTGAAAAGGGACTTGTTGGACCAAACGATTTTATACCGCTTGCTGAAGAAACTGGGCTCATATCAGAATTAGGATTATGGGTTCTAATTAGTTCTTGTGTACAAGCAAAAGCCTGGATTGATAAAGGTAATACACCCATACCCGTTTCGGTGAACCTGTCGGGTAGGCAGCTCGAAAATGGAGACATTATTGAGCAAGTTGAACAAGTGTTGTCACAGTCAGGGTTAAGTTCACAATATTTAGAATTGGAAATTACCGAAAGTATCATTATGAAACGACCCGAAGAGGTTATTTTGATACTGCATCAATTAAAGAAAATGGGCGTTAAGTTATCAATTGATGATTTTGGTACCGGTTACTCGTCACTTAACTATTTGCGTAAATTCCCGATTGATTTATTGAAAATTGATAAAGCCTTTGTTCGGGATATCGAGACCAACAATGAAGACCGTTTGATCGTAAAGGGGATTATTGCTTTAGCCAAAAGCTTGAATCTTGAGGTGCTGGCTGAAGGGGTTGAGACAGGAGAGCAGCAAAAATTACTCATTGATGAAGGCTGCGATTATATTCAGGGCTACTATATTGGTAAGCCGATGAAGGCGGAAGAATTTGAGCGTGAATTTCTCCTTAGAAATAACCATAACATCGAACAAATATCCAACTATCGCAAATAGTCATTTGTGTGATTAATGATCAACTTAGGTGTTAATCTTATTACCACGCTGGCTTAAATGATTATTGGAACCTAGATTAATCAAAAAAACCTTTTCTATTGTAGGGTCATAACAACTCATTTCTGGCACACATAACACAAATATTGTGTTCATTCTCGACTAATATTTCGGCAAGCTGCGTAGATTATTTGCTAATAATATTTCGCTTATTTTTCTTCACATTGCGCACACAAATGCTTGCAAAGTATTGGTTTGCTGGTGTACTTTACCCTTCTCGTCTCATACCACAGGTATGGCGAATTACTGCTGAGCGGTATAAGAACAAATATAAGAATACTGAAGCACTTTAACTTGCACTTTTTAAACTAAGTACTGGCAATATCATTTTGAGCTTTTTGCTTGAAATAGAGTAATAAAAGATCATAGTTATTACTCAAGTCTAATTGATAACTAATATAATATTTTGCCGGTAGCAGATGGAGCGATAGGGGTTTGAATTTTTAGTATGGAAACATTTCCTAGTCTTTTTTTACAACAAACAAGAACCAGATCCTCTGATACTGCAATCAGATTTAAACATCACGGATTGTGGAAAGCATGGACATGGAATGAGATCGAAACCATTGTTAAAGATCTTGCATGTGGTTTGGCAGCAAAAGGATTAAAGCCAAATGAAAAAGTTGCCATAATTGGCAACAACATCCCTGATTTATATTTCGCAATGATTGCGGTGCAAAGTTTAGGTTCTGTTCCAGTTCCTATTCATCCAGATTCTAATACGCAAGAGCTTGTTTCATTTTTAAATAATTGCGAAGCAAAATTTGCAATGGTTCAAGATCAGCAACAAGTGGATGCCTTATACGGTGTAATTGATCAATGTGAAAATTTGCATGAGGTTATTTATAGCGGTGAACGTGGCATGCGTGAATATGACCATACGCATTTAAGTAGTTTTGAAGAATTAGCATCAGATGGTAAAAAGTTTTCACAAGAGCACCCCAGCTTTTATGAAGACGTAACTTCAAAAGTCTCAAGTGATACAGAAGGATTTATCATCTACACAGCAGGTACTTCAGGTGCCCCCCGCGGTACTGTGCATACACATGGAAGTCTTGTAAGTGCAGCGACTGCTTTTGCTAATCAAGAAAAGGTTACGCAAAATGAACAACTGTTAGCGTTCTTACCATTGTCTTATGCAGCGAATGCATTGTTCACCTATGCACTCTGGCTGTTAAAAGGTTTTACGATTAATTGCCCTGAAAGTAATGACACCGTGATGTCGGATTTGCGAGAAATAGGCCCTACGTTACTTTACGCACCTCCTCATTTTTATAAGCAACTTCATTCAGAAATTACCGCAAGAGCACAACGTTCTAGTTCCAATTCATTTGACAAATGGTTTAAGTTTGCAAGGGAAGAGCGTGAGGCTTTTCTAAATGGCACATCAAGTGGTAGCAGTGGACTGAAGCGCACGATGGGTAATTTGCTTATGTTCTCACCACTTAAAAATGTGTACGGCCTCTCAAGTTTGAGGGCTGCGTATACAGGTGGCGATGTGATGAGTAGTGAAATTTTTAATTTTTTCAGAGGCCTTGGTGTTAACTTGAAAAAAACCTACGGCACAACGGAAAGTGCAGGTTTTGTCTGCATACAAGGAGCTTCCGAGTTAAACAAAGGTTCTAGTGAAAACAGTATGGGTACGCCACTTGAAGGCGTTGAGATTAAACAATTACCAGATGGTGAGATTGCATTTAAAGGTATTAACGCATTTAAAGAGTATTACCGCGATGCGAATGCTACCTCTGCTACTGTAGATGCTGAAGGCTGGATCAAAACCGGTGATCTTGGTGAGGTTGATAGTAATGGAGCGCTTACTATAACGGATCGCAAAGACTCGGTGGGTAAATTTAGTTCTGGTTCTATGTTTGTTCCGCATAAAATTGAATCTGCACTTAAGTCATCACCTTATATACAAGAAGCAGTTGCTGTGGGTGAAGGGCAAGACTCCATCTCGGCTTTTATTGTAATAGATGGAGTTTCTGTAGGCAGTTGGGCTGAAGTTAACAATATCCGATTTGCTGGTTATAGTGATTTAGCTACACAAGAAGAAGTCTATGATCTGATTAAGAAAGCAGTAGAAGATGTGAATGCGCAACTGCGTCAATCTGATGGTGAAAACTCTGCGCCAATTAAACGATTTGTAGTCATGCCGCGTGAGTTTAATGTGAATAAAGGTGAGATCACCCGTTCACGTAAAATTAAACGTGATGTTGTGATGGGTACACATCAGGCACTCGTCAATGCAATGTTTTCGTCCCAGAACAGTGTAGAACTTAGAGATGATGCAAACCAAACCGTCTCTGAACTCAGAATTGAGTCAGCATAAAGTAAGTATTTATTAAAATTTACGTAAAAATTAAAACCATTTTTGGAAATAATATAAGTGAGTAACGGATTCAAGGATAAAGAACCTCATATGCTGATCGAGAATATCGATTTAGCCTTTGGGGGAACAAAAGCCATCACCGATATCAGTTTCACTGTATACAAAGGTGAAATTTGCGCGGTGATCGGGCCTAACGGGGCTGGAAAAAGTTCAATGCTTAACGTCATTAACGGCGTGTACATTCCCCAGCAAGGTTCAATTACATTCGAAGGGAAAAAATTCGCCAAGATGAAGCCGCATTCTGCAGCCACCATGGGAATTGGGCGAACCTTCCAAAACATCGCATTATTTTCAGGGATGTCAGTGGTTGAAAACATCATGACAGGCCGAAATTTAATGATGAAATCTACCTTCATCGAAAATGCCTTAGGTATTGGCCGCTGCAAGAAAGAAGAGATCGTGCATAGAGAAGCATGTGAAGAGATTATTGACTTTCTTGGACTGCAATCAATTCGTAAAACACCGGTTTCATCTTTGTCATACGGTTTGCAAAAGCGCGTTGAGCTGGGTCGTGCCTTAGCGGCAGAGCCTAAGATGTTGTTGTTGGATGAACCTATCGCCGGTATGAATATTGAAGAAAAATTGGATATGGCGTGTTTTATTCAAGAAATCAATCGCAACCGTGGTACTACGATTGTATTAATTGAGCATGATATGGGTGTGGTAATGGACGTTTCAGATCATGTTGTGGTGATGGATTATGGTGCAAAAATTGGCGATGGAACACCAGAAGAAGTAATGAGTAACCAAAAAGTTATTGATGCTTACCTTGGTGTGAGCCATGACGATTAGTGTACAAGTTAAGTTTGTAGTGTAGGAGGAAGTACCGAGTGGAATTTTTAACAGGTCTATTGAGTATTTTTACGTCCGAAGGAATGTTTTCTCCTTTCGGGTTAGAAACCGTGATAGCAGGTATGTTATCTGGAATTATGTACTCACTAGTCGGAATTGGATTTGTACTGATCTATAAATCTTCTGGTGTGTTCAATTTCGCACAGGGCACCATGCTTTTATTCGCGGCTTTAACATATGTAAGTTTGACGGAAAGACAGGTACATCCAGTTGTAGCCTTTACCATCACAACCGTAGTTATGATTTTGATGGGTATTATAATTGAGCGCTATGTGATGCGGCCATTGGCCAATCAATCGTTGCTATCGTTATTCATGGCAACGGTAGGTCTTAATTATTTCTTGGAAGGGCTGGCGCAAGGAACATGGGATTCAGCCGTACACGGTGTAGATCTTGGAATTCCTAGTGATCCTATATTTTTAGCAGAGCATTTTCCGGACAATCCTTGGTTTGACATTATTATTAGCAAGTTTGATGGCTTTGCAGCGGCCGTAGCCTTCTTTTTGGTATTAGGTTTGTATTTATTTTTCCAATATACGCGCACGGGCTTATCACTTCGTGCGGTATCAGACGACCACCTAGCGGCACAAGCCGTGGGTATTCCATTATCTAAAATTTGGGCGATTGTTTGGGCGGTAACCGGTGTAATCACCTTTATTGTAGGCTTGATATGGGCCGATCGTTTAAGTGTGTCATTTACATTAACCGCAGCAGTGTTAAAGGGTCTTCCTGTTATTTTGATTGGCGGATTAACCTCTATACCCGGATGTATTATTGGAGGGCTGATTATCGGTGCGAGTGAAAAAATTGGTGAAATCTATTTTGCGCCCGTATTGGGTGGCCAAGGCATTGAGCATTGGTGGGCTTATCTAACGGCATTAGTGTTTATTCTTATAAGACCTACCGGAATCTTCGGTGAGC
>CAZVPJ010000110.1:0-5891 GCA_964629035.1 uncultured Thiotrichales bacterium
TTCCAATTATCTCCTCTAAAACCAGAGCTGATTGGGTAAATTCTATGCGATCTCCTGCCACCAGAACGTCCTCCTCAGCCCCTGGCTCTAAAGCCACGTATTGTTCACCCAGCAAACCGGCGGTATAGATACTAGCAGTGGTATCGGTGGGGAAATAATCATGCGATGCCTCAATGCGCATTAATACCTTAGCCTCGTATCGATCAGAATCATAAACGATCTCCAAAACTTGGCCGACACGCACGCCTGACACCGTAACCGGTGAACGCACTTTCAAACCACCAATATTTTCAAAAAATGCGGAGACTTCATAACCATCGTTACTAGTGAGCCTGCTTAAATTACTAACCTTCATGGCTAACATAAATAATGCTAGCACTCCAAGCACTACAAAAAGCCCTACCATCGTCTCAATAAAACGCGTTGTCATAATATTAATCCTGATACTTTACTTAATTAAATTATAAATTCCCGAACATCAATGCAGTTAACACAAAATCTAACGCTAACACTGCAAGCGCAGAATTAACGACCGTGTGTGTGGTTGCCAAACTAATACCTTCTGCAGTCGGAATTGCTTCATACCCTTTGTATAGCGCAATCCAAACACAGGCAATAGCAAATACAACACCCTTAATCATCCCGTTTGCAACATCATCCACCAAATCTACATTGGCCTGCATTTGCGACCAATATGAACCTTCGTCTATGCCGAGCAAACCTACACCCACAAACCTTCCACCTAGAATACCTACTGCAGTAAAAATAGCGGTAAGGATGGGCACAGATATAAAGCCACCAATAAATCGTGGTGTGATGATGCGTTTAATAGGATCCACTGCCATCATTTCCATACTGGAAAGCTGCTCGGTGGCTTTCATCAAACCTATTTCTGCAGCTAGGGCTGAACCGGCTCTGCCAGCAAATAAAAGCGCAGTTACCACTGGCCCTAATTCACGCACCAAGGTCATCGCGACCACGACACCTAGAGATTCTTCTGCTCCAAAGTCCACTAAGGTTATATATCCTTGCAAGCCCAACACCATTCCAACAAACAAACCTGAAACGACGATAATGGTTAGAGATAAAACACCTATGGAATAGACTTCTTTAATGATTAATCTAGGTCGCGTCAAAGCGTGAGGAACCGAAGCAATTACTTTTACTAAAAATATCGATGCACGCCCAAAGTTTTCAAACAAGCCCAACGCCCAACTACCGATATTTTGTAATGTAGCCACCATACGTTATCTGCCCACCAACAAATCTTCTTTGAAATCATTGGACGGATAATGAAAAGGAACCGGTCCATCAGCAAGACCTTGCAAAAACTGCTGCATCCATTCGGACGTACTAGTAGTTAAATCGTTAGGTGTACCTGACTCGACCACCTCACCTTCTGAAATAACATAAATATAATCAGCAATCGACAATGTTTCTTCAACATCATGAGAAACAATCACGCTGGTGAGCCCCATACTTTCATTTAATTCTTTTATTAACGTTACGATTGTACCCTTGGTAATTGGATCCAAGCCTGTAAAAGGTTCGTCATACATAATCATGGAAGGATCCAACACAATGGCGCGTGCCAATGCCACTCGCCTCGCCATGCCACCCGATAACTGACTGGGCATCATCTTACGCGCGCCACGCAAACCAACAGCTTCAAGCTTCAGTAACACCAAGTCTCGCATAATTTGTTCAGGTAACTGTGTATGCTCACGCAAAGGGAACGCTACATTTTCAAATACATTTAAATCTGTCAACAAAGCACCGCTTTGGAACAACATGCCCATCTGTTTGCGCACAGCGTAAAGTGTATTTTGATTAACGTTGTGAATATTTTCACCAAACACCTCCACTGAACCTTGCTGTGGACGTAACTGACCGCCAATAATTTTTAACAGTGTAGTTTTACCAGTTCCACTTGGACCCATGAAAGCAGTAACTTGCCCGGCACGAATATCTAGACTAATACCGTTAAATATTTTTCGTGTGCCTCGAGTGAAGTGCAGGTCGCGGATTTGTACTATTGATTCCAATGGTTTCTTCTTAAATATTTGTGAACACTGCGCATAGTTAAGTGCGTAGTATTAAAAATCGAGCCAATTACCACATAAAATTGGCAAACATCATACCCGCTTATAGTATGCTTGGCGATGCGCTCCTTGCATGAGCCCCAATAATTTAACAAACAAATAAGCCAATCATCTCCAAAACGTATATATGTTGATCTTTATTGCTGCCCTTGGAATAGGGTTTTTACTCCTGATGTGGAGTGCAAATACCTTTGCAGATAATGCGCTTCTGCTTGGCCAACATTTTAATATTTCAAAAATTTTAATCGGTATTGTGATACTGGGTTTTGGCACCTCTGCGCCTGAGCTCCTAGTATCTGCACTTTCGGCTTTACAAGGCAATGCTGGACTCGCCATTGGTAATGCGATCGGATCCAACATAACCAACATACTATTAGTATTGGGCGTTACGCTTTGCATACTGCCAATCAATATTGATGCCGAATTGATACGTAAAAATTATATGTTATTGATTGGCGCAACGGCTTTATTCAGCATATTAATATTTGACCAGCAACTAACCTTCATTGATGGCACAATTTTATTAAGCGCTTTAATTTTTATACTTTACTTGCTGTCACGGTCTGAAGAACAAACAGGTGACTCATCAAGTGAAAACCAGGAAACAAATCATTCTGCAAGCACCAATCCCACACTTGCTCGAATTATTATTGGCGTTCTCACAGGTCTAATTATATTGCTCGCCAGCTCCAAACTGGTGGTATGGAGCGCAACAGAAATTGCTCAACAGCTGGGCGTAAGTGATCTGGTGATTGGGTTGACCATCGTGGCACTTGGCACCAGTTTACCAGAACTTGCAACCTGTATTGCCAGCGCAATGAAAAAACATGCTGACCTTGCGGTCGGAAATATTGTTGGATCAAATATATTTAATACGCTAGGTGTCACTGCAACAGCAAGTTTGATTACCAACTACTCTCTACCCGAGCAAATCTTTTCTCGCGATTATCCTGCCATGATTTTAACAACAGGAGTATTATTTATATTATTACTCATATATTTGCGCAAAAAACATCTACCACGCAAATTTGGTTTGTTGTTTCTTGCGGGATATGCGGCATACATGTATACAATTTATATTCAAACCTAACGAGTTACCATTAGCATAGAGTCAATATCATGGAATCAGATCAAATCACGTCAAAACAAAATATTATTGGACGTGCAAAATCCATTCGCTTAGCACTATTTGATATTGATGGTGTATTTACAGATGGAAACATCCAGATTGATTCACATGGTAAGGAAATTAAAACGTTTAATACTCAAGATGGCCACGGCATACGTTTATTACAACATTATGGAATTCAGGTTGGCGTAATTACTGGCCGCAGCTCTGAAGCACTGGAACACCGTATGCGAGACCTCAACATTGAACATGTTTACCAGGGTAGTATTGATAAGTATTCAGCATTTCAAGACATATTAAGCAAACTAAACGTTACACCAGAACAAGTTTCATTCGCAGGTGATGACATTGTTGATCTGCAAGTTATGTCGCATTGTGGATTATCCATCGCAGTTGCCAACGCCCACACATTTGTTAAAGAACATGCTCATTGGGAAACCACAGCAAAAGGCGGCCAAGGTGCAGTCAGAGAAATATGTGAACTTTTGCTTGAAGCACATGGCCTACTAAATGAAGCGTTAACGTATAATCTTAGTAAAGGTCATCCTGAGCATGCGTGAAAAGGCTACTAATTGATGTCCTATAGACTAGTATGGATTTTCTTATTAATTTTTTTTGGGGCTGCGCTAACTCTGGTATTTCTAAATCAACGCGATAGACAAACTGAAAATATAACGCCCTCTCCCGACACCAATACCCCAACGGTCAGCTTTGAGAATATCGATATGGTAATTAATTCACCTGCTGGGCAACCACAATACAAATTAACCGCACCAAAGTATTGGCTCTTTCACGATCAACAAAAAAGTCAGTTCACATCGCCCAATATCATTATTTATAATGAAAATGGTAGCAAAATATTTGCCTCCTCAATAAAGGGAGAAACACATAACGACAACCAAGTGATAACATTAATCGGTGATGTGAAAATTGAGCAACCCAGCACAAGTGTCGAACCTATTCCCTTAAACATCTATACCGAAAAGCTAACCGTTTCTCAAAAAGAACAACAAGTAACCACAAACTTACCCGTAACGGCTACACGTGGCACACAAAAGATAACAGCGGAAGGCATGACCTTAAATCTAAACAGTAAAATCTTACATCTTCACAGCAAAGTTAAAGGACAATACAATCCTTGAATGAAAGGCCTTCGAATTATGTACGCACTACTTAAAATCTACATCCCAATATTATTTCTTGCTTTATTAGTTCCCTCTGTACAAGCGTTGACAGATGACTCCACTAAACCCATTAATATACAAGCAGACTCAGCAGAAATTAATGATGTCACGGGAATTAGCACGTATCGTGGCAATGTCACCATCACACAAGGTAGCACTGTTTTAACAGGTGATATCGTAATACTTGAAACCGCAAACAAAAAAGTAAATAAGATAATTACTGAAGGAAAATTAAGTACTTTCAAACAAACAACTGACGATGGAAGAAAAGTTAATGCTCAAGCAGAAAAAATGGTGTACAGCATTACGGGTAATGAAATAATTTTAACGCGTAATGCTAAATTAACAGAATCTGGAAATACTTTTGAGAGTGAAAAAATTACCTTCTACACAGACAAAGAAATCGTTACCGCAGGTAGTTCATCAGGCAGCGATCGTGTCAACATAACGGTTTTTCCTGAAACTTTGAAAAAAACAGAAGAACCTATAGAAGAACCTACAAATGAGTAGTAAAACTCACCACGAGGAAGCAAGTAAATCATAAGATACGTTAGCTCAGTATTCTTCATGCTCATCTATTAAATACCATGAACACTCTTCGTGCAGAAAACTTAAGCAAAAAATTTAAATCACGCGTTGTGGTCGATAAAGTATCTTTGGAGCTAAAATCTGGAGAAATTTTGGGCTTACTCGGACCCAATGGTGCCGGCAAAACAACCTGCTTCTATATGCTGGCAGGATTAGTGCAATGCGATGCCGGCAATATACATCTAGATAAAGAAAATATTACCCATACCCCCATGCACACAAGAGCAAAACAAGGCATCGGTTATCTACCCCAAGAAGCATCCATTTTTCGGGGCTTGACGGTAGAACAAAATATACTAGTAAGCCTAGAAGCTAGAAGTGAACTGAAAAAAAACCAACGCAAACAACTATGCAGCACCTTGCTTGCCGATCTGCAAATTGAACATATACGTGATCACAAAGGTGTTAGTTTATCGGGCGGAGAAAGAAGACGTGCAGAAATTGCTAGGGCATTAGCCATGCAACCGAAATTTATTCTACTCGACGAACCCTTTGCAGGTGTAGACCCTATTTCAGTCAAAGACATACAACGTATATTAAAAAACTTACAAGAAAAAGACATAGGACTCTTAATTACTGATCACAACGTACGCGAAACATTAGGCATTTGTGACCATGCCTACATCCTAAATGAGGGACGCGTTCTAGCCAATGGAACACCGCAAAATTTACTAAGCAACAAAGAAGTGCAAGAAGTTTATCTTGGTGCAAACTTTACGCTGGAATAATTGACTTCCCCACTATTTAATATCCATAAAAAATTTTCTTTGTAAATCAAAAGGCTTACTACGCGTCATATACAGACGACGAGCCGTAGGATATCGTAGTATTTTTTAAGCAATTACCATGCCATAATTGCTTTAATGTTGAAACCATCACTTCAAGTCC
>CAZVPJ010000111.1:0-5847 GCA_964629035.1 uncultured Thiotrichales bacterium
CGTGTGTTCGCAACTTTGAAATAAAGATGCAAAAACACGAATCTGCTTTTACATTAATAGAACTCATGATCACGATTACCGTGGCAGCGGTGGTGTTGACGTTGGGTGTGCCCGGCTTTGGTCGAATTATTGAAAAAAATCAACTGAGCACTTATACCAATCAATTAGTCTCTTCACTTCATTTTGCGCGTAGCGAGGCAGTGCGTAGGAATCAATCGATTAAGATTTGTCACAGTAACGATGCTATTAACTGCAACGGTACCGGCTATGAAAACGGTTGGATCATATTCACAGATGATGATAACGACAATACGTTAGACGCGACCGAAGAACTTATCAGGGTAAATGAGGGGTTGCCAGATACATATTCAATGCGCGCAAGTACGCTAAGTTCTTTTAGTTATAACCCAAAAGGCCGCTCACCCACTGGCAGAATAGTTTTATGTAAAAATAGTTCAACAAGCCATGCACGTGCCATTTTTATTTCACTAAGCGGTAGAACGCGTTTAGCACCATTAGATTCAGATGGTATTCCTGAGAAAGCGCCGGGTGATCCCATCGCGGAGTGTGCACCGCCGTGGACCTAAATATGAATATGAGCAAGAACATCAATAGAAATTCAGGCTTTACCTTAATGGAAGTACTAGTCGCGCTTGCCGTTTTGTCTATTGGCATGCTGGGTATGGCGGGTATGCAATTGTTCAGCATGAAAAGCAGTCACGGTGCCTACTTGCAATCACAAGCCAGCTATTTTGCTTATGACTTAATTGATAAGATGCGCGCTAATCCGGTTGGTTTTGATAATGGTAATTACGATAGTGCGTATACCAGCATTCCTGGAAGTTTAACAAATTGCCAATCTACTTCGGCAACCTGCACACCTGCACAGCTAGCATCCTTTGAGCTTGCACAGTGGAAGTGTGCACTAGGTTCTTATGCTAATGATACGGCATGTAGCGGAACACTAAACATGACCTCGGTGTTACCAAACGGAGATGGCCAAGTGGTCAGGAATGGCGATGATGTGACGGTAACGATTCAATGGCAAGCGGGCGCTAACCTTGAAGAAATAATGATTATGGCTGAGTTATGAAAACCAGACGTAATCAAAAAGGCTTTTCTATTGTTGAGTTAATGGTTGCGCTGTTGCTGGGCCTATTTTTAGTCACTGGCGTCACTGGTATGTATGTAAGCAGTAAGCAAACTTATCGTATGACCGACAATCTATCTCGCTTGCAGGAAAGCATGCGTTTTAGCCTTGAGTTTTTATCACAAGACATTCGTATGGCGGGTTATTTGCCATGCCGTTTCCCGCCTAGTAATACGAATGCAGTTACAAATGGCACTAGCACTTGGTTTTTAGATTACTTTAATTTTGGTATTCGCGGTTATGAGGGTGGTGTGAGTACTTTCCCGACAGAAATAGCAGGCGATGTAGTAGCAGGCAGTGATGCTATAGCCATATTAAAAGGTGGAAACTACACATCAAGTGTAAGTTTTCATAATAGTGCTGGTAACGTGCTTACCTTGCAAAATACATTTGATTCAGGACCAGGTGGAGATTTTCAAAATGGTGAAATAGCACTTGTATGTGATCCACGCCAAGCTGCAATATTTCAAATTTCAAATGCCGATGACACCACGAAAACACTAAGTTATGGCAACAACACAGGTATTAGCCCGGGAAATTCAACCACCACAATAGGCACCTTTGGTGAAGACTCACAAATTACACCTTACAAGCCGGTGATTTATTTCATTGCTCCCAGCGAACAAGACCCTGCAATTAACTCGCTCAAAAAACTTAATCTTCAAGCTAGACTGATTTCGGGTGATGAAACAGCGGTGATGTGGGAAGAAGAGTTATTAGAGGGTGTCGAATCCATGCAGATATTGTATGGCCTGGATGTCGACAATAATCAGATTGCGGATCGATTTGAAGCGGCAAGTGATATTGCTGCGAACGAGTGGCCTAACGTGATCACGGTTCGATTAGGACTGTTAATGGCAACCGGTGAAGAAGTGACTGCAGAGTTGGATACCAACACCTATAACGTGGCAGGCACTTTGATCTCTGATTCTTCTGCGATTGCACATCCCGTAGATAAAAAATTACGTTATGTAGCCAATACCACCATCAATCTTCGTAATCGAACACCTTGATGTTATGCATATAAATAAATTAAATAAACAATCCGGTGCTGTGCTGTTTGTAGGCTTAATGATGTTGTTAGTAATGTCGCTGATTGCCGTAACCAGTATGCAAAGCTCAACCCTCGAAGTTCGCATGGCCGGTAATACTCGCGACAGTTTAGTGGCATTGCAAACTGCAGAAGCCGCTTTAAAGGCCGGTGAAAATTTACTAGAGGCGGGCGGCCTCAGTCTTGCAGACTTTGATAGTGATGGTAGTGATGCATTATATGACAACACCGATGATGAGCTTTGGAAAAACATAAACTGGCAAGATACTAACTCAAGAAGATACATGGCGTTTAATCCAAGTAATGTAACCACAGAACCACGTTTTATTATTCAGCATATTTCTGAAACACAAGTGGCACCTAAATTGTTAGTTCAAGGTTATGGCCAAGGGCAAGCTAACCAAACAATACAATTGTTTCGCGTAACCGCCAGAGGCACGGGTGGCAGTGATAACACAGAAGTGATTTTGCAATCTCTTTACGGTGTAGATTGGTAAGTACTTTATTATGTGTATATCCAAGCGTGCAAAAGTTTTTAATTTCCAACAACTAGTATTATCTGCATGCTTTGCCATGTTTGTTACGAACGTTGCGGCATTAAATATTTCAGATGTGCCACTAGAACTTTCACCTTCTTTGCCTCCAAATGTATTGATACTTATGGATGACTCGCAAAGTATGGATTGGGAGGTAATGACACAAGATGAACCAAATAGCGGTGCATTTAATTCTTCTCATCTTGATGGAACGGCTGATCCAGCTAATCCAATTACCCAAAGGTTGATTGATGGAGATGGTGCAGCGGATGGAGATGCACTGAATTCTTGCGAAAACCAGGTTAGCTCAGGCACCGCAGTCAATGGTGATTATAAAAATGGGTATTTATATATTGTAGCTTTCCCTAATGATCAATTTAAAGCGGCTGATGCTGCGTTGAGAAATTGTTTCGTAGCTGATGATGATGCATGGCGCGCGCGCAGTCATACGTTTAACAAATTATATTTTGACCCTAACAAGAATTATATTCCGTGGGCGGGGTATAACGATGCGGATATCACGAATGCACCAGATGACCCCGCAAACCCCACAAATTATATTGACCTCACTTCTGAAAAAGCTGGCTTAACGGCTGCTGGGTTTCGCATAAATGATGGGGTTGGGTTTAAGTACTTTATTTGGAATGATGTAAATAATGATGGTATTGCACAGAACGCTGAGCAACCCACACAATTTACACAACCAGGCGCCAACGCCTTTTTAATTAAAGATCAAGATGCGGCTACACAAGTAAATTTTGCCAACTGGTTTACCTATTATCGTAAACGTGAATATGTAGCTAAGGCCATTGCCAGCCATGCAGTGGCAGATCGAAACTCAGCTTATATTGACTATGCAACGATAAACCAAAATTCCTCTAATCAAGTGCGTGTTGATCGTACACTTGATTTTGATCCAGCGAACAATCAAGCACTTTTGCAAAATGCGATCACTGAACCAGTGAATTCAAGTAATGCTACTTCATTGCGCATTGCATTAGATAGAGTAGGTAAATATTACCAATGCTCTGGAACGGATGTTGATATTTTTAACAATATAACTAGTTCGATTCCTGGAAGTTCAAGTTGCCCAAGACTTACAGCCCCCGCGGGTGAGTGCCAACAAAATTCGACTTTCATTTTTACAGATGGATTTGATAATGGTGGTAGTCCAATAACAACTCCTTCAATAGATAATGCAGATGGAGATTCAAATTCTGATTTTGATGGCGGCGCTTTTGCTGATGGTTTTTTTAATACATTAGCGGATATCGCTATGAAATATTATGAAGATGACTTAAATAACACTAGTTCAGATGACAATGTACCCGTAACCAGCATTGATTTTAGTCGTCTCAGAAACCAAACATTGCTACAGCCGGGAGACACGCTTCACCAACACCTTAAAACAAATACAATTGGGATAATTAATAACGTTAGACTGAAAAGTACTATTGACTCAATATTTCCGGCACCTCCAGCAGATTCAACTGCAGCTTTTAGCTGGGCCGATCCTGCTAACTTCGGTGGCAAGGCAGATGATTTACGCCATGCCGCTTACAACGGTCGGGGAAATTTTGTATCCGTTTTTGACAGCGCTGATATTTCTACCGCAATCAATGAAGTGGAGTCATCTTTCTCAATTGCCTCATCAAATTTTGGTTCTACTACGGCAGTGGCGTTTAACTCATCCACAATTACTCAAGACACATTAGTTTTTAGAACATTTTCAAATCTTGCTACGAATTCGGGTGAATTAGTAGCCCAGCGAGTAAACCCAAATGGAAGTTTTGATCTCAATCCCGATGGTACCCCAGAGTTTTTGTGGAGTGCAGCGGAGCAGCTTGATGATATAACTACATTGAGCACAAGAAATATTTTAACATACGACTCGGCAGCAAATGCTGGGAGAGATTTTCTTTTTAGTAGTTTGTCTGACACTCAAAAAATTGCACTTGCAGAACCATTGCCAGGATCACCCACAACTCCTCCTGAAGATAATCCAATCATTCCTATACGGGTGGATTATTTACGGGGTGATGACGCAAACGAAGGTACCGATTTTATGGCGGGTGAAATGCGGCCTCGTACTAATACTGATGTAAATGGAATTAGAACAGGAGCAAGACTAGGAGACATTGTGCACTCCTCACCGGTATTTGTAGGCGAACCACCGTTTGCAAATCGGTTTGGTGGTGATTTTCCAAGTGCTGCAGGTGAAACGTATTTTGAATTTCGTGTGGCCAACCAGAGTCGTGAAGAACTTGTGTATGTAGGTGCAAATGATGGAATGTTGCATGCCTTTCAGGTTACTGATGGAAATGAAAAATTTGCGTATGTACCAAATGTTCTTTTAGATAAAATTGGTGAATATACTAATCCTAACTACAGTCATAAGTTTTTTGTAGATTCCACACCGAGTGTGAATGATGTGTACATCGGACCTCCACCAAGTGGTGGCTCACCAGAATGGCGTACGGTTTTAGTGAATGGTTTAGGTGCAGGCGGACAAGGCTATTTTGCTTTGGATATTACCGATCCAAATACCATCAACACAGATTCTGTTATGTGGGAATTTACGGATGAGGACGATGCTGATTTAGGCTTTACTTATAGCGTGCCTATTATTGCGATGAGTAATAAGCAGTCATTATCTGGTGATCAAAAATGGGTGGCGATATTTGGTAATGGATATAACAATAGAGAAGATGATGGGTTTAGAAGTTCAACAGGCAATGCTGTTATCTATATCGCATTTTTAGAAGAAGGTTATGATGGTTGGACTATAGGCAGTGATGTTAGAAAGTTAGACACCGGAGTGGGTGATCTAACTACACCTAATGGAATTGGTGGTATTACTGGTATCGATATGGATGGCAACGGCACGATAGATAGACTGTATGCGGGTGATTTGCAAGGCAATGTATATATTGTAGATATGCGCGACCCTAATGACTCAAATTGGATTATCCGCTCGAATCCATTATTTACTGCAAGTTATGATGATGGGGTGGCACCCAACCCTATTCCACAACCGATTACTACTAAACCAACAGTAATTGAAAACCCTCAAGGAGGGTACATTGTGATCGTCGGTACAGGAAGTTTCT
>CAZVPJ010000112.1:0-5831 GCA_964629035.1 uncultured Thiotrichales bacterium
ATTTCTTGTACTTGATAGACTATGGGAAGTTAAATTAATAATTAATGTAATAATTTTATCATATCTGTTTTACCATTAGTGCAATGTCTAGTACACCTTCACCTGATCTATGTTCCAGCACACTAAGTCTTGCTCAGCAAGATATTACGCGACGCTGTGAAGAGAAAATTCATCAAGCTATCCTTCAGAAGGGCTCAATAAGTTTTGATGAATACATGCAGCTAGCCTTGCATGACGCTGAAGTGGGCTACTATTGCCAAGAAGATGAAATATTTGGCAAACAAGGCGATTTCACAACGGTGCCAGAAACTTCCATACATTTAGCATTCTGTATGGCACATGCGTGTGCAAAATTAATTCGCGAAGATGATAATAGATGCATATTAGAAATAGGTGCAGGCACGGGCAAGTTTGCATGCGACATGCTGAAATTTTTATCTAATTGGGAACAGTTGCCGAGTCGTTACTATATCTACGAATCTAGCGAGGTGTTGAGAATCAAGCAGCATGCAATGCTTAAAAATGAACTCCCTGCCTATATTGATCAAGTTGAATGGTTGGAAAATCTTTCTGATATAACTTGCGTTAATAATAATAGTGAGCAGGAAGAATCAACTTCTGACAAGATCGAATCCGCCATCATCATTGCAAATGAAGTATTAGATGCGCTACCGGTAAACTGCTTTGAAGTAGGGTCACAAAACATTCATGAAAGGGTTGTAACCTTAGATCAAGAAAACAAACTCAAATGGTCACTTAAAGAGCCGACTGAGAAACTAGATGCGGCCTTAAATAACTTGCTTGCCACACTGAATGATCCCTTGGCACAAGGTTATCAAAGTGAAATCAATCTCAATGTAGCGCCCGTACTGGCAAGTTGGGCGAATTACTGCGAGCGATGTGTAATATTTTTGATTGATTACGGTCAGCCTTGTCATGAGTATTACCATCCACAGCGTTATATGGGGACACTACGTAGTTATTTTAAGCACCAGGTGTCGGAAGATGTATTTACACATCCCGGTTTGCAAGATATTACTGCAGACATTGATTTTTCAAGCCTGGCAAAAACTGCAGAACAATTAAAAATGAGCGTGTTGTCGTATAGCTCACAACGCAATTTTATGCTGGCCAATAATTTGTTGGAATGGCAACCCTCTGTGGAAAATGAAATGGAGCGTTTGGCCCAGTTGGCACAACTAAAACAACTTACTTTGGGTTCTGCGATTAGTGAGCGGTTTCAAGTAATGGTATTGGGTAAAGGATTAGACTATGTCACAGACCAATTTACCATGCGTGATATGCGCGCAAGATTATAATTTTAAACTGATAAACAAATAGGAAAGCATGGGGACACTACACGCCTTTTTACTTGCACTGGTTCAGGGCTTGACAGAGTTTCTACCCATATCAAGTTCTGCTCATTTGGTGTTATTGCCAATCGTAATGGATTGGCAAGATCAGGGTTTGGTAATGGATATCGCAGCACACTTGGGAAGTTTGTTTGCAGTATTATTTTATTTTCGTCACGATTTAAGAAATCTTGTTTATGGTTGGTTGCAATCTTTTAACACAAGTAATGAACGTAACGAACATGCTCAATTAGCCTGGCTTTTATTATGGGCTTCTATACCTATTTTTGTTATTGCTTTGTTTGTACAGTCTTATTTATTACCACACATACGTAACGCGGTTGTGATTGGGATAGCTTCGATTGTATTCGGTTTATTGCTTTGGCATGCAGACAAAAGTGGCAAACAAACGCGCGTGAATAAAGATCTTACTCTAAAAGATGCTCTGATAATCGGGGTAGCGCAAGCTTTTGCATTGATACCAGGAGCTTCTCGGTCAGGGGTTACAATGACAGCAGGTATGTGGTTGGACCTTACTCGCGTAGACGCTGCACGTTTCTCATTTTTATTGGCGATACCCACAATATTGGCGGCTTCTTTGTATGGCATCTATAAAACAAGGCAGCATGAAGTAGTGATCAACTGGGTGCTTACGTTGGGTGTAGTGGTCTGTTCTGCAATCGTTGCATTTTTATGTATTCACTGGTTTATAAAATTTGTTAGTAAAATAGGCATGATGCCTTTTGTGGTATACCGTATCGTGCTTGGCAGTTTATTATTATTCTTTTATTTATAAACTATTTATGATTCAGATCGGCCCCTGGTGTTGATTAAGTTTTCTAATAATTCTAATTGTGCTTGCTGGATATTACTGGCGAATTCTTCACCTGTTATTTTTTCTTGAATCCATGTGTCAATGCTAACTTTTTCAATTTCTGTGGCCGCTTTTTTTAACCATACGCTTTGATGGTAAGTTTGTATGTTATTTGCAGAGGTATAAATTGCTTCGAAAATATCAAGTAAAATATGAAATCGTTCTGTATTTCTCTTTGAATCCAGTTTCTTTAGCAAGCGTAACAACTCATCTGCATTTAGTTCAAAAGAGTTATGGCAAATATGTTGTGTTTTCATGACTGACATGAGTAATTTTTTGCATGAATTTGAAATCGGGTATGTGTCAGAAAATTTTATAACGCCCTCATATATTTCTTCACCATAAGGTTCGTTGAAGAATAATCCACCCATAAAACCAGCAAAGCGAATATCTGAGTCTGAATATTTTTTAGCGATCGCAGTTAATGAATTAAGTCCTAATGCGCTACTTTTTTTATCCGTGAATGGGTAATAAAAACTAGGAAAAAGTTGCGCCAGTGCATTACTATTTTTTAGTACCTCGAAATATTCCCCTGGGGCATTGCTTTGCAAAGCTTTGCTGGTTTCAAGCCAAACACGTTCAAGTGCCAAGTCTTTAAGTTCACGAGTGGTGACAATTTTGCGCATTAATAACAACGTTTCATGCGCTAAGGAAAAATCCAAAGAATGAAGTTTGGCAGCGAATCGTGCAGTGCGTAAAACGCGTAAAGGATCTTCCTCAAATGCACTCGAGACATGGCGTAAAACTCTATTCTCTAGATCCTGCACACCTCCATAAGGATCTATAATTTCTCCACTCTCACTTTTTGCGATCGCATTAATAGTTAAGTCACGACGGAATAAGTCTTCTTCTAAGCTCACTTCAGGAGAAGTATAAATTTCAAAACCTTTGTAACCACGACCCTTTTTTCTTTCAGTACGTGCAAGTGCGTATTCTTCTTTGCTTTCAGGATGTAAAAATACAGGAAAATCTTTACCGACGGCTTTATATCCTTTGGCCGCCATCTCTTCGGGAGTTGCTCCAATAACCACCCAATCTCTTTCGGTAACGGTAAGACCGAGTAGTTCATCACGTACAGCTCCACCCACTAAATAAATTTCCATTGTCAGAATGTATAGGTGTGGTAACGTAAAAAAATGATAAAGCTCATACGACTCATAATTGTTTGTGTGCTGTTAATAGTATGTTTTTCTGGATGTAGCACAATAGGGTATTACCATCAATCCATATCTGGGCATCTTACGTTAATTTCAAAGCGTGAACGCATTGTAGATATCGTAAACGATTCAGCACGTGACGAGAAACTAATTCAACAATTGCAATTATCAGAAAAGCTTCGAACTTTTGCGAGTGAGAAATTGAAATTACCAAATAATGATAGTTATCGCAGTTATGTGCAACTCGATAGGCCTTATGTAACCTGGAATGTTTTTGCTGCAAGTAAATATTCGATAACACTACAACAATGGTGTTTTTTGGTGGTCGGTTGTGTGCCCTATAGAGGTTATTTTGAAGAGGCTGATGCAAATACCTATGCAGAACAACTTGCTAGTCAAGGGCTTGATGTATATGTCGCCGGGGTTCCCGCGTATTCCACACTAGGATGGTTTGATGATCCATTGTTAAGCAGTATGCTGGATCGAGGCGAGATCACCACTGCTTCTTATATTTTTCATGAGCTTGCTCACCAACAGTTCTATTTAAAAGGAGATGGAAATTTTAATGAAGCTTTCGCAACTGCTGTTGAAGAGCTGGGTGTTATGAAATGGCTAGATCATCAAGATCGTAATGAAGATATGCAACGTTATCAAAATTGGCTGCTACAAAAGTCTGTTTTTTCTGAATTTATTAAAAACAGTCGTAAAGAGTTTGAGCTGCTATACCAGCAACAATATGATCCAGAAAAAATGCACGTAGAAAAGGAGATTCTCATTTCTGAAATGAGGCGCAAGTTTGAAAAACTAAGCGACAATAATAAACATATCGCACGATATACTAAGTGGATGTCTGGACCATTAAATAATGCACAACTTGGTGCAATCTCATTATACCGTGCATGGGTGCCAGCATTTCACAGAATATTTAGTTTATGTGGCGATGATTTTGATAATTTTTATCGTTACGTAGAAAAAATAGCAAAGCTCACGGAAGAGCAGCGTAATGAGACGCTACTGACTACTCAGGCGTGCCTATAATCTCTTGGTAATATCTCAGATATAACTGTGTTACCGCTGAATGATATATGAGTCATCCGCTAGCTACTAGAACGCTTTGCCCTAAATTGCTTGAACTTGGTTTTATTTTGCAAATAGTCAGGCGCAACCGATTCAAGGGTGGTTGTGCAAAGATGATTGTCTTGTGGTGTATCAGTACAGATAC
Organism: uncultured Thiotrichales bacterium; assembly: GCA_964629035.1. Classification (GTDB taxonomy): domain Bacteria; phylum Pseudomonadota; class Gammaproteobacteria; order UBA4575; family UBA4575; genus JABDMD01. The sequence goes on from CAZVPJ010000112.1 coordinate 4,606, forward strand.
TATCTTTTTGCAGCGATAGATAATTATCAACTGAAAAAGGTTTACCCGGAACATATTCGAGAATATTGGCCTGTAACTTAGAAGCCCAGTCTGGTAAGCCAATAACGCTCCTACTTAAATTACTAGTCGTTGCAACGTAGTCTACTAATTCTTTCAGGCTATATTGTTTTGGCCCACAAAGGTTAATTCGTTGGCCAAAGGTTTGTTTGTCGGTAAGCGCATTCGCCATTACTTGAACAACATCTTCTACGTAAACGGGTGCAAATTTTGTTTTTGCACAGGCTAAAGGAAGTATTGGAGCAATTTTTAAAATAGCTGCAAATCGATTCATAAACGAATCCTCAGCACCAAAAATGACGGAGGGTCTAAAGCTGGTTACTGAAATTCTATTTACGGCGAAAGTATGTACATAGTTTTCTGCTTCACCTTTGGTGCGCAAATAAAAACTTTTTTCATCTGGATGAGCATTGAGTGCACTCATATGTAGAAGTCTGCTAATTTTGCTAGCAGAGCAGGCATTTATTACTTTGCGTGCGAGTTCAACGTGTGCAGTATGAAAACCACTACCATCATGTCCTTTTTCATTTAGGATTCCCACTAGACTAATGACCGCGTCATAGTGTTTAAACTGTTCTTTTAAATCCGTTTCATTATGTATGTCGGCTTGAACAAGTTCGAGAGTCGGTAATACCAGTAATTCTCGATGTCGTTCACGTTGGCGCGTTAATACTTTTACATGGTGACCGCGTGCAACGAGTTCTGTGCATAAATGGCTGCCAACAAACCCTGTACCGCCTAATATGCAAATTGACAATTTATTCTTTTTCATGATTCTTTTTTGAGTGCTTACAAGCTTGATTATGTATAAGCATTTTGGCTATTGATACCATAATCTTGTTTAACAAATTATATGCCTAATACAAATGATCCGTTATGTACTGGCAAAACAGGCAATAGATTCTATAGAACAAAAAATAGACAAATTTAGGATTTTACCGATAAAATATTGGCACTTTTATCGGTAAATTTGCCCCTATTTATCCCATAAGGCGCAAATTAACTTGTAATCATAGACAGAATACATAAAAATACTCATATCAACTTTTGATCCCCTAGTACACCAATCCAGGTGTTTGTATTCAAAAACAACATTTTATTATAGTTATCAATTGGAGTTTTAATTAAGTGAGCGAAAGTATTTGTCACGTTACAGACGACAGTTTTGA
>CAZVPJ010000113.1:0-5661 GCA_964629035.1 uncultured Thiotrichales bacterium
TGGGCCGTTTGTTGGGCCAGTTGTTCAACAGAATCCGAGATTGGATTATTATCCAACCACCACGTTACTACCAAACCAACAAGAATAGTTAGCACTGCAGCAGTGCTCCATAATATAGCGGGATCATAGCTTTGCTTAGACTTCCTATTCTCCTGAACTACAGGTTCACTATAATGCTGGTCAACGTATAGCTTAACCAAACCTTCGCCGTTAATACCCACTACTCGTGCATAGTTTCGCAAGTAACCACGAATATAAGTCGTCTCAGGCAAACTAGAATAATCATCCGATTCTAGCGATTGAATAATATGCTTTGGCAGGTTTATTTGTTCTGCAATATCAGCTTGATTTAAAGACGCAGCATTACGTGCATTAATTAACAAAGCGCCAATGCTTACGCTTTTATCAGATGACTCAAAAGTCTTGTTATTGCTGTTTTCTTCCTGCATCCCAATAACTTTCTGCTAATAATCTTGCCTCTTGAGAGGATGGAAATGACCTTTTTAACTGATGCGCATAATCATCTGCTTTACCTTGGTTTCCCAGGTTGGCTTCAGTTTGGTAAGCCGCCCATAGCGATTGTGAATTGTGTTTTGCCACGGTTTCATATTTGCGAAAATAAAACGAAGCTTGTTCATAATCTTGTCGCTGAAACGAAATCAAGCCCATTTGATACAAGGCTGTTCGTTGAGATGCATTTTTTTCCAAAGACTTTCGAAAATATTCTTCAGCTTTAACGGCATCTGGCAACTTCAAAAAGCAAGTGCCTGCATTTGCATATGCCGAATCTGCTTCACTATATAGTGGGTTTTTCACTGCGCTAAGGAACTCTTTTTCAGCTTCTATCACCCTGTCTTGGTTACATAAAAACGTTCCATAGTTATTACGGGCTTTGGAGTCTTTTGGATCTAATGATATTGCTTTGCGAAAATGCTTTTCAGCTAGCTCTATTTCTCCCAATCTTTCTTGTAATAATGCAAACACCCAGTTTGCCGTTGCTGATCTTGGGTCTTGTTTGATCGCACGACGTAATTTTTCATCGGCAATTTTAAATTCGCCGTTACGAAAATAACGAACACCCAGCTGGATATTTATTTCCGCTGCTTTTTGATTTTCAGACAATGGCGCGTCTGAATTAGAAGTTGCACACGCTGAGGCAAAAAAGACTAGCAAACCCATCATGAGAACATTGTTTAGCACTACGCGCATACCACCTCTACTTTCTGTTTCAGTAAATTCGCATCATAAAGTTTTTCAAAATGGCGCTTGCGTTTTGCTTGATCTTGTATGTCACCCGCCAATTGTCCACATGCCGCTGCAATATCTTCACCTCGTGGACGCCGTGTTATGGTTGTGATCCCTGCTGCTTGTAAAATATCTCTAAACACATCTATTGCTCGATCGGTTGAACGCTCATACCCTGAGTTTGGAAAAGCATTAAAAGGAATTAAGTTAACTTTTGATGGCAATGATTTTAGTAGCTTAACTAATTGCCTAGCATGTTCAGGCTGATCATTAATTTGATCTAGCATGACGTACTCGATGGTAATGCTGTGTTTGCGATTTTTGTCGTCTAAAAAACGATGACATGCTTGTATCAATTCATCGATAGGGTAACGTCTATTTAATGGAACCAATTGATTTCTAATTTCATCATTTGGAGCATGCAAGGAAACTGCCAGACTTACATCCATCGCTTCTCGCAACTTATCAATCTTAGGAACCAGGCCCGAAGTACTCACGGTAACCTTACGCTTACCCAGTCCATAAGCATTGTCATCCATCATAATTTCTATGGCTTTAACCACATTTTCGAAATTGGCCAGGGGCTCACCCATACCCATGAACACTACATTACTGATAACACGGACCTTACCCAGTTGCTCTCGCAGCCGGTGCTCCGCGAACCATAATTGAGCAATAACTTGCGCGGCCGTAAGATTTCCAGCAAAACCTTGCCTTGCCGTTGCACAGAATGTGCAATCCAGAATACAACCTACTTGCGACGAAACACAAAGTGTAGCCCTGTCACCTTCAGGAATATATACCGTCTCAACTGCATTTTTTTCATCAACACGTAGCAACCACTTTCGCGTGCCATCTGATGAGATTTCCTCACTTACCATTTCAGGCATTTGCATTTGAGCATTTTCATTTAACCAATCACGCAATGACTGACTAAGGTTTGTCATTTGTTTGTAATCAGTAACACCTTGCTGATGAGTCCATTTCATTACTTGTGTAGCACGAAATGGTTTCTCATCAATAACAGAAAAAAAATCTTCTAAATCTTGCTGGGTCATACCCATCAAGTTATTAGATTTAGCTTTCTGTTGAGTTTGTTCCATGAAATTTTTTCTTATGTCTAATTTACTGTAATGAGTTTTTATTCAGCAATGCTTTCACTACGGTGATAAATTTGTTTTTCAGGAAAAAAGAAATTTATTTCAATCTGCGCATTTTCTACGGAATCAGAACCATGAGCTGCATTATGTGCATCGGATGTTGCAAAGTTTGCACGAATCGTTCCCGGCTCTGCTTCACCAAACATCGTTGCACCCATTACTTTGCGATAGGTCTTAATCGCATCCTCACCTTCTAACACTTGCACTACGGCTGGACCCGATGTCATAAAATCAATTAAAGACTCATAAAATGGTTTACCTTTATGCACAGCATAAAAATCACCTGCTTGCTGTCTGCTTAAACGTGTCATTTTCATCGCTACAATTGATAATCCTACTTCTTCAATTTGCGCTTGGATTTTGCCAATTAAATTAGCGTGAACAGCATCAGGCTTGATGATGGACAAAGTGCGTTCCATTGCCATGAGATCTAAAACTCCTATACGAGGTTGATAAAATTAATATGAAATCTAGCTATTTGGTCTTACGATTTGATTTAATCGCAATTTTCACTGATTTTTCAGTGAATTCTACTCCTTGAGAGCAGTATGAAGCAATATTTGATAGGGACGGAAAGGAAGTGAATATGCCCAGTTGTCTGGTGGTTATTTAGGCGCTAGGAAGGTGCAGATCAAACAGCATTAGTCTCGCTCATCTAACCAAGCCATTTGAATAGCTTCTAGTATTTTCTCATTAGATGATTCTGGATCATCCTGAAACCCTTCCAGCGCACAAACCCATGCATGCAAGTCGGTATATCGAACATATTGTGGGTCTACATCGCCATGCGTATCCTCAAGTGCTATCGCAATTTCAAGTGTATCGGTCCATTTAAGATCCATAAGGTTTTCTCTTAATCTATATTATCAATTTTAAAAAATATTCAACCATTCCAAGATGTTACGCACTCCACTATGGCATTTATTGAAGGATATATTAGTGGTTTTCAGACACCATATTAATCGTATACTTAGGTATCTCAATCACTAAATCTTCGTTCCCCACAATAGCCTGGCAACTCAATCTAGAGTCTGGCTCCAAACCCCATGCTTTATCCAAATAATCCTCTTCATTTTCTTCTGCATCCGCTAGAGAATCTATACCCTCACGCACGTACACGTGGCATGTTGTGCAAGCACATGATTTTTCACAAGCATGCTCGATATCCACATCAGAAGAAAGTGCAGCATCACAAATACTGATACCTGCTTCTACCTCTATAACCTTACCTTCCGGGCAGATTTCTTCGTGGGGCAATATTTTTATTGTTGGCATTTTTCAAACCCTTCTATTCAAATTCTTCAACACGATGACCCTTCATAACTTGTTGCACACTTCTATTCATTCGTCGTGCAATAAATTCTTCACTGTCACTCTCTAGATCCTTAATGGCTTGCATAATGAGATCTCCTTCATCACTTTCGCGAGCCGCGATCAATCTATTTTTAGCTTCTTCAATTTTAGCTAATTCATCCTTCGTTAGCAGTTCACCATCCGCTGCGAGCGCCGATTTTAAAGATTCCAAAACTCGATCTGCTTCTACTTGTTGTTCTGCTAATTGACGTATGTTCATATCATCTTTTGCATACATAAAAGAATCGTTGAGCATTGTTTCGATTTCAGTATCGGTTAAACCATAAGACGGTTTTACTTCAACACTTGCACTCACGCCACTACCTTCCTCTTCAGCGTTAACACTTAACAATCCATCTGCATCTACTTGAAAAGTAACTTTTATATGGGCTGCACCCGCCACCATGGGTGGTATTCCAGTTAAATCAAATTTCGCAAGCGAGCGGCAATCATTTACTTTTTCACGCTCACCTTGCAACACATGGACCCGCATCGCAGTCTGCCCATCTTTAAACGTTGTGAATTTTTGAGCTCTGGTAACAGGTATTACTGTATTTCGATCAATAACTTTTTCCACCAACTCGCCCATGGTTTCTATACCTAATGAAAGAGGCAAAACATCCAACAACAACATATCTTCATCTGGATTATTTCCTGCAAGCTTATCCGCTTGTTGAGCGGCACCTACCGCTACTACTTTATCTGGGTCGATATTAGTTAACGGGGCTTTACCAAAAAATTCAGCAACTTTTTCACGCACATAAGGCGTTCGCGTCGACCCACCCACCATCACCACATTTTGTACATCTTCCGGCGTTACCTCAGACTCACGCAGTGTTTTTCTACACCAAGCAATTGTTTTGTTAATATGCTTTTCGATTAAAGCTTCAAACTGATCACGCGACAGAGTAGCCTGGAATTCATCATTGTTTTCCAATAGCACACTCACTTGCACCTCTTCTTGTGTACTCAAAACTTCTTTTACTCGGCGCGCCTCTTTCATCACCCGTCTCATAAGTTGATGATCTTGGTTGCCGTGATCTTGGTTATTTAAAGCTTCAATACTCGTTTGTTTTAATATCCATGCTGCAATTTCACGATCGAAATCGTCTCCACCCAACGCTGTGTCACCACCTGTTGATAACACCTCAAACACTCCCTTGGTAAGCTTGAGTATCGAAATATCAAAGGTACCTCCACCTAAATCATATATGGCAGTAATTCCTTCGGCTTTTTGATCTAGCCCATAGGCGACAGCTGCAGCCGTTGGCTCATTAAGCAGCCGAAAAACATTTAAGCCCGCTAAGGTGGCGGCATCTTTAGTTGCTTGGCGTTGCGCATCATCAAAATAAGCAGGCACTGTAATCACCACGCCCATCAAATCATCACCCAATGAAAGCTCGGCTCGTTCTCGCAAATGCTTTAAGATTTCTGCAGAAACTTCAATCGCTGTTACAGGGCCTGCAATGGTTTCAATTCGAGGCACACTGGTTGTATGGCTTGCAAATTTATATGGAAGATAGCCTTCAATGGCTTTTAAATCTTCAATGGATCTGCCCATTAAACGTTTAACCGAAGCAAGTGTATTCAAAGGATCCGTTGTTGCATGAGAAAGAGCATCAGCTCCTACTGAAATTTCACCATTGTCTCTATAACGCACTACAGATGGCAGTAAATATTCACCCTTATCATTTTCTAATACATCTGCCACACCACTACGCACGGTCGCTACCAAAGAATTTGTTGTGCCTAGATCAATCCCCACAGCAAACTTATGTTGGTGTGGTGCAGTTGACTGTCCAGGTTCTGATATTTGTAACAACGCCATAATGATTTACAGTAGTTCTTCTTCAAAATGTTCAATTTTTTTGCCGACTTGATTTGTAAGTCGCTCATAAAACTG
>CAZVPJ010000114.1:0-5656 GCA_964629035.1 uncultured Thiotrichales bacterium
GTCCGGTATATGTGCGTGGTGATAATGGTGTGGATTATGGAAGGGTGGTGACCGTGATGGTGATGTTGCAAGCAGCCGGTGCTGAGAATGTTGGTTTGATTACGGATCCTAGTACGGACGATTTGGGTGGTCCTGATTTTAATGTGGAAGAGCTCGATCCGCTATAAGCTATGGCCGGGTTTAATCGACATTTACCAATGTCGGCGACAATTGCGATTGTTGTTCATGTGGTAATCATTTTATTTTTAGTGGTAGGTTTTCAATTCAAGCCTAAACATAAAGAAAACCCGCTCGATAATATCAACACAATCAATGCAACCGTTATTAATACAAACCCGGTTGAGGTTGTAAAAAAAACACCACCAAAAAATGATGTACCAAATAAAGATGTAATAAAAGAACAAGAACAACAAGCACTTAAACAAAAACAGGAAGAAGAAAAGCGACAGCTGCAGGCCGAGTTGGAAGCCGAGCAAAAAAAAGCGGACGAAGCACAAAAGAAAGCAGCTGCTGAACAACAAAAAGCAGAGCAAATTAAAAAGCAAGCTGAAGTTGAAAAACGACGTATTGAAGAAGAAAATAGAAAGCAGGCCGAGCTTGAAAAGCAGCGCTTAGAGGAAGAGTTAAAGAAACAGGCAGAAGCTGAAAAGCTTGCACAGCAAAAAAAAGCAGAACAAGCTAAAAAAGAGGCTGAAGAGAAACGTAAAGCAGAGGAAGCGAAAAAGTTAGCCGAACAAAAAGCTGAAGAGGAAAAGAAACGTCAACAAGAAGAAGCGAAAAAGTTAGCGGAACAAAAGGCCGCAGAGAAAAAACGTAAAGAGGCAGAAAAGCTCGCCGCTGAAAAGGCTGCCGAAGAAGAGCGTTTAGCTAAAATATTAGCGGCAGAAGAAGCAGAAATTAATGCTGCCGAAGCAGAAGCGCAACGCGCCGCTAAAGCGCGTACCATGAGTAGAGATATCGCTATTTATCAGGATGCGTTGCGAAGCCGAATACAGAGTCGTTGGCGTAAACCTATAAGTAGTCAATCAGAGGCTTGGTGTAAAGTGTATGTGCGCCAAGCGCCTGGAGGATATGTAGAGGATGTAGTGGTCGAACAGTGCACGGGAGATGAAGCGTTTCGTCGCTCAGTTGAAGAAGCCGTATGGAAATCGGATCCATTGCCTGAGCCACCTACACCTGATTTGTTTGCCCGCGAACTGCGTTTTAAATTTATTCCGGAGATTTAATGAAAACATTAGTGAGAATGGTGCTGTTAAGCCTATGTCTATTGCTTGGACAAAATGCGCATGCCGTATTAGAAATCCAAATTACACAAGGTGTTGAGGGTGCGTTGCCCATCGCAATTGCTGTATTTGCGGGGGATACCTACACCGCGCCCGAGGCAATTGAAACGATTGTTCGAAATGATTTAGCAAGGAGCGGTTTTTTTGATGTGTTAGATAAACAACGTTTCCCGCAAGCGGTTGTAAACCCTTCGCAATTAAATTTTAAAGCGTGGCGCGATACTGGAGTAGAAAGTTTATTGCTGGGTAAAATTGTTCAAGCCAGCGAAGGGCAGTATCGCATTGAATTTCAATTGATTGATCTAATTAGAAAGAAGAGGTTACTGGGGAATGTTATTCCGGCCGGCACCAAAGATGTTCGCAAGGTGGGCCATAAAATAAGTGATTTAGTATTTGAAACATTAACCGGAATACGTGGAGCCTTTAGCACACGTGTTGCTTACGTTAGCACCATAAATCAAGGTACTTCTAAAAAGTATGTATTACAGGTTGCCGATGCGGATGGCTTCAATCCTAGAGCTATTTTTTCTTCAAGTAAGCAAATTTTATCACCGGCATGGTCACCTGATGGCTCTCGCTTGGCCTATGTGTCATTTGAAAGTGGAAATTCTGCAATCTATATACAAGACATCATCCAAGGCACACGTGCCAAAGTGTCGGCTAAAAAAGGCATCAATAGTGCACCCTCCTGGTCACCAGATGGCAGAAAGCTTGCATTAACCCTGTCTGCTGCCGGTAGCCCGGATATCTATGTTTTGGATATTGCTGCTAAAAATTTGCAGCGCCTTACCAGTGGCCCAGCCATCGATACAGAGCCGAGTTGGATGCCGGACGGAAAAACTTTATTATTCACTTCTGATCGAAGTGGAGGGCCACAGATTTATCAAGTATCCGTGAACGGTGGTAAGGCGCAAAGACTAACATTTGATGGTAAATACAACGCAGCGGCGGATGTTTCGCCGGATGGTCGTTATGTGGCGATGGTCAATAATAGCGGTAATGGTTTCCGCGTTGCGTTAATGGATCTTCAATCAAAGGCCATGCGAGTCATTAGCAATGGCAGTTTGGATGAGGCCCCAAGTTTTGCACCTAATGGCAGCATGATTATGTATGCTACTGCGGATCAAGGTCGAGGAGTTTTAGCTGCCGTAAGTGCAGACGGGAGAGTTAAACAGAAACTACGTTTAACCGAAGGCGACGTGCGTGAACCATCATGGTCACCATTTCGTTAACTATAGTATCGAAATGCAAATCGTTTCGAATTTTTTAATTTGTAACCACAAAGAGGAGTGAGTTATGACTAAGCAAGCACTTATAGTATTTCTTATAAGTTTATTTTTAACACTAGGCGCGTGTAGTACCAATACCAAGCAAATGCCCGGCGATGTAATTAGCGATGATTACGAAGGTGGTGATGTATCACTAGAAGATGGATCTCAAACTTCAGGTCTTGAAGGTGAGGGTGGCTTGTCCATGGGTAGTCTGGATGACGTGATCGCACAATCAGGTAACGTAGTTTATTTTGATTACAACAGTGCCGATATTCGTGACGAATCTATTCCACTAATTATGGCGGCTGCCGAATCATTATCGGCTAATCCTGCCTCGCAACTTCGTTTAGAAGGGCATGCTGATGAGCGTGGTACGCGTGAATTTAATCTCGCATTAGGCGAACAACGTGCACAAACCGTACGTGACTTGATTATGTTGCAAGGCGTGAGTGGTAATCAGCTCGATATCATTAGCTATGGCGAAGAAAAGCCTGCGGTAGTGGGTTCTGGTGAGCAATCATGGCAACAGAACAGAAGAGTTGAAATCGTACAATAAGCATATTGGTCAAAATTATGGAAAGAACATTCAGGATGAACTATAAATCTTTTGGCCTAAAGGTAATGGTGGCGCTTGTGTTGATGCAGGCGTCTACCATCGCGCTTGCGCACAAATCAAATAATGAGCGACTGGATGCGATCGAAGCAAGACTGCAACGCGTAGAACGCATTACAAACAGTGAAGCACTGGTTAATTTGTCACAGCGAATTAATGCATTGCAAAGAGAGGTCCAACAGCTACGCGGAGAGAATGAGCAGCTTGCACATGAATTGAGCACATTAAAAACTAAACAACGTGAACAGTTTTTAAGTATAGATCGTCGTTTGCAAACGCAAGGATCAAGTGCAACGGATACAACAACCGATGCCATTTTACTAAACAACGATTCTATTCAACAAAATCAAGATTCTCAAAATCAAGATTCAAGGGCAATAAATAGTACTGATCAGCAAGTCGCTACTACAAATGGTACAACTGTTTCCAGTAGTGCTTCTAATAATGCTGCAGAAGATTATAAAAAAGCATTTACACTGCTAAAACAAGGTAAATATGATAGCTCAATAACCGCATTTAACGGTTTTCTTCAAAATCATTCCCAAAGTAAGTATGCGTCCAATGCACAATATTGGTTAGCGGAAGCCAATTATGTTTCTAAACGCTATCCGCAAGCATTATCAGAGTTTACAAAGGTCATCGAACAATATCCTGCAAGCTCAAAAGTAGCCGACGCTAAGTTAAAGCTAGGCTTTACCCATTATGAGTTGGGTCAATATGAACAATCTCGTGTAGAACTTACGCGATTACGTGCCCAATTTCCAAATTCAAGTGTTGCAAGTTTGGCTCAGCAAAGACTGGAACGAATGGCCCGAGAAGGTCGTTAAAGAAAAGGTCTCATGCAATGTTAAACATATTGAGTATGCATTAATTTAAATGACTGCAACCGTTACCCCTTTGGGAACACAAGCGCAAGCGGATAAGCTTCGCATCACCGAAATTTTTGCATCCATCCAGGGTGAGTCTACCCGTGTTGGCATGCCCACCGTGTTTGTGCGTTTAACGGGTTGCCCGTTACGATGTCAATATTGTGATACGGCCTATGCCTTTAATGGTGGTGACTGGATGCACTTAGATGAGATTGCCTCAAAAGTATCAGCGTATAAGCTAAAATATGTAACCGTAACAGGCGGAGAGCCGCTTGCGCAAAAGTCTTGCTTGACGTTACTCAGTAAACTTTGTGATCAAAATTTTAACGTCTCTCTAGAAACCAGTGGTGCACTAGATATTAGTGAAGTAGATCCTCGTGTGATGAAAGTAATGGATGTTAAAACACCATCTTCCAATGAAGTGCAAAAAAATCATTGGGAAAATATAAAGTATTTGAGTAAGCAAGATCAGGTCAAGTTTGTTATCTGTAATCAAGCTGATTACAGTTGGGCAAAAAATATAGTCGCTGAGTATCAGCTAGGAGATCGATGTGAAGTATTGTTTTCACCTGTTATGGGTGAAGCAAGTCAAGCAGGCCAAACAGGCCAAACAGGCCAAACACAGTTAGACCCTGCTGCACTAGCTGAATGGATGGTGCAAGACCAACTTGATGTGCGTTTTCAACTACAGGTTCATAAGATACTATGGGGCGACATCCCAGGAAAATAAAAACTGAGAAGTAAAAACCAAAAATAAATACTGAAAAGTAATATACGAAAAATAAAAACTAAAAAATAAATCCGAAATTTATAATAAATACCTTCGTATTTAGAAAGCACACCTAAGCACTTTGACCAATCAACAACAAGCAATCGTTCTCCTCTCAGGAGGTCTGGATTCTGCAACCACACTAGCGATCGCTCAATCGAATGGTTATGAGTGCTATGCGTTAAGCTTTTCTTATGGACAACGTCATAGCGCAGAGTTGCAAGCCGCCACGAAAATTGCCGCGCTATCAAATGTAATTGAGCATAAAATTTACGATATAGATGTCTCAATCTTTAAAGGTTCAGCCTTAACAGATCGTGACATTGAAGTGCCTCAAGGAGCAATATCTGCTGAATCAGATCAGATTCCCGTTACCTATGTCCCTGCTAGAAATACCGTTTTTCTGTCTATCGCACTGGCATGGGCAGAAGTTCTAAAGATAAATGATGTGTTCATTGGAGTGAATGCAGTGGATTATTCGGGTTACCCCGATTGCAGACCGGAATATATTCACGCTTTTGAAATAATGGCAAATTTAGCAACCAAAGCCGGAATTGAGGGTAATGCGCTTAAAATACATACACCATTAGTCTCACTCAGCAAGGCGCAGATCATTACCTTGGGTAATCAACATCAGGTGGATTATTCAAAAACCGTTTCCTGTTATCTAGCAGATGAACAAGGCCGGGCATGTGGCAGCTGTGATTCATGTCATTTTCGCAAACAGGGCTTTAAAGAAGCAGGTATACAAGATCCAACGCTTTATGTTTGACCCATCTAACCAGAAGTGGATAGATGTATGCATGGAGCTTTATTTAAAATTACGGTACGATAGCGCGCTTCTCGTGGGC
>CAZVPJ010000115.1:0-5649 GCA_964629035.1 uncultured Thiotrichales bacterium
CGCAATCTGGATTGGAAATGACTTTATTGCGTATGTTGTCATTCAAGCCAGCAAGCACTGGAAATATAAAATCAATATCCGATACAACACCATCAACTAAGGCTTCAAGATCATCAGGCTCAGAAAAATCAGCGCTGGCCAACAAAAATACGTTAAAAAATAGTAGCCATGAGCAATCATTAGATCCGCCGAAGAATGAGGTAGGGGAACAAACCGAAAGGCTAGAGCGTAAACCAGAGATCAATAATGACGAGTCAATGGCACTTTTGATCGAGGACCCAAAAGAATGGTCGAAGCTTGTAGAGAATCTCGGCTTGCAAGGGGTTTCGTACTCATTAGCTTCAAACTGTAGTGTTGAATCAGTAAATAATGAGACCATTACATTACATTTGAACAGTCAACATGAGGGTATTGCTACTAAGGGAGCAAGGCTTAAGCTTGAGAAAGCCTTGCAAGAGTCTTATGGAGAACATGTTCATTTAAATATAGTAATTTCTTCTGATGCTCTTGAGACGCCCGCCAGGCAGAAAGATAGAGTGAAGGAAAAAATACAATCGCAAGCAGAGCGAACTGCAGAATCAGATGAGGCTGTACAGGCGTTAAAGACTCAATTCGGTGCAGAAATTATTGCAGGTACAGTAAAGCCCATTAACTAAACTGAAGAATCAGCAAAGATAGTATAAAGGTGAAAATATGAAAGGTGGAATCGGAAACTTAATGAAGCAAGCGCAAAAAATGCAAGAGGATATGCAAAAAGCGCAAGATGAATTGAAGAACCTTGAAGTGGAAGGTCAGGCAGGTGGTGGTATGGTTAAAGTGACTATGACAGGCAAACATGCTGTTCGCAGAGTGCAAATAGATGATAGTTTATTGAAAGATGATAAAGAAATGATGGAAGATTTAATCGCTGCTGCGATCAATGACGCCTCTAATAAAGTTGAAGAATTAACCAAAGATCAAATGTCTGGTTTAACTAGTGGGTTAAATCTTCCACCTGGTATGAAGCTTCCATTCTAGAAGTAAACGTTTGGTCCACTATGTCTTTTGGTTTTTCAAGTAACGGTTCTCAGCCACCAACACTTTTAGATGACTTAATCGATTCTTTAAAATGCTTGCCTGGTGTAGGTCCTAAATCTGCACAACGGATGGCGTTTCATTTGCTGCAACGAAATCGTGATGGAGCTAAAAATCTTGCAGACAATCTAATCAAAGCAGTGAGTCAAATAGGGCATTGTAAGAATTGTAGAACCTTTACAGAGCACGATTTGTGTGTGATTTGCCAAGACAACAGCCGCTTAAAAAATCAGGTTTGCGTAGTGGAAAGTCCAGCAGATGTATTTTCTATAGAAAAGAGCACTGATTATAAGGGCTTATATTTTGTTTTGATGGGTCGCCTTTCGCCTCTAGACGGTATTGGGCCTAAGGAGCTTGGCTTAGAGATTCTAGAAAAACGCCTAAGCGAACAAAATATTGAAGAAATGATCTTGGCAACCAATTCAACCGTTGAGGGTGAAGTAACCGCACATGTGCTGAGTGAAATGGCTAATAAGCAGAATATAAGAACAACTCGTTTAGCCCAAGGTGTTCCTGTGGGTGGAGAGCTAGAGTTCGTTGATCAAAATACAATTGCACAAGCATTTAATAGTCGCAAGCATTACTAATAACTTTCTTCTTCAATACTATTCATCATTTTTAAATAAGATTCATAGCGTAATGTATTAATTTTCATTGATTTGACGGCATTTAATACTGCGCAGTTTGGCTCATGGATATGTTTGCAGTTATGAAATTTACATTCACTTCTTAATTTTTCTATTTCGATAAACCCCTTGCTAATGCTGGCAGCTGCTAGCTTAGGCATGGCAAAGTCTCTAACGCCTGGGGAGTCTATTAATTCACCGCCTAATGGCAGTTCGTACAATGTTGTCGAACTTGTGGTGTGACGTCCTTGTCGATTTAATGCTGATATTTCTTGAGTTTCGATTTCAAGATTAGGTACAAGTATATTGATTAATGTGGACTTCCCAACTCCTGATTGCCCTACAAAAATACATGTTTTGTTTTTAAGTAGATTTTTTAAGGTATCTAAGTTAACAAGAGGGTTGTTCTTGCTAGTGGTAATAATTGGATAAGGTAGCCCACTATATTTTGACTGCAATAATTCAATAACGGGTGTGGGATTATTTAAATCAACTTTGTTCAAACATATTACTGCCTCTGTAGATAATTGTTCTGCAGCAACAATATATTGGTCGATTAATTCTAATGATGGTTCAGGTTCAATCGCACAGACAATAATGATTGTATCTATATTCGCAGCTACTGACTTCTTGGTATGCTCGGTTTGTCGAACTAATTCGTTTTTTCGAGGTAGGATTTTTAGAATCAGGTCTCTATCTTGATCAACTTCTGCGCATTTTACAAAGTCACCGCATACAACATGGCTAAACTTTTTAGGAGATATGCAGTTGCGTTTGATATTAAGCTCATCTTTAACCACCAGATGTGCTCCATGTCGACTTACAACTTTAGCAGAATACTTCTTGATGATGATTTAGTAATTATTAGATATCAAAACTGGTAAAAAGATTGATTCAGATATTTTTGTACACTACTTATTTGATCAGCAGACCAGTTTAAACCAAGACTGGATTGGCAGCGATTAACTTGCTTGCTTAGTTGATCTAGTGATGTGACATTTCTGTCATCACGTGTGTATAAAACTGTCCCTTCACCTCCTGTCATGGCGGAATGGCATGCAATGCAGTTTTCAGCATGAAGAGTCGAACCATCTTGTGCATGGATCGGCAGCAAGATGGTCATATTAATCAACAAGACCTGTATGATGAAAATGGCTTTGTACGCTAAATAACGTTTTTGCCCGCGAGATGGATATAATATATTTTTATTCATGTTGGTATGATATACAAAATTGGCAAGGAAATACTAATGACTGTGAACCCTGAAAATTTAATATGGATTGACTTGGAAATGACCGGGCTTGAGCCAATGTCTGATCGTATCATTGAAATAGCAACCATCGTTACCAATAAACATCTGGAAGAATTAGCGGTTGGCCCGGTTATTGCTGTTCATCAACCACCTGAGCTAATGACTGGAATGGATGAATGGAATACTAATCAACACGGAAAATCAGGCCTAATCGAACGAGTAAGAAATAGTGAGTTTAATGAAGAACAAGCTGAAAAAGCGACGATAGATTTCCTGCAACAATATGTTCCAAGTAATACATCTCCCATGTGTGGAAATAGTATATGCCAGGATCGGCGTTTTATGGCGAGGTTAATGCCTAATCTTGAAGAATTCTTTCATTATCGGAATTTAGATGTAAGCAGTTTGAAAGAACTCGCAAACCGTTGGTATCCTAAAATTGCAAGAGGATATAAAAAAGAGTCTAAGCACTTAGCGTTAGATGATATTCGTGATTCAATTGATGAACTCAAATATTACCGTCAAAATTTATTTCCGCAAGTTTGAGAACTAACTCATTCTGCTGCCAAATGCGCGAGCTTAGATTTGTAGCTTAATATTCGATTTATAAAATAGAGAGTTTGCTTAGCTGGCGTACAGTGGGCTTGCAATGCTTTTTTCAATCGTTGGATCGAGAATGGTATCGGTATTTTCTAAGTTTGCATCTGCATCAGGATAATCTAAGGTATAATGTAAACCGCGACTTTCTTTTCTGCTGAGAGCACTACGTATAATTAAATCGGCTACTAAGGTTAAGTTTCTTAATTCAATTAAATCACTGCTTACACGGAAATGGCTATAATACTCATCGATTTCTGAGTTTAGTAAATCTGCACGATGTTTGGCTCGTTGCAAGCGTTTGTTGGTTCGTACAATGCCTACGTAGTCCCACATAAATCTCCTTAATTCATCCCAGTTGTGAGCCACGACGATTTCTTCATCTGGTTCTGTCACTCTACTTGCATCCCAAGCAGGGATTTCAGTTGAAGAGATGTTATCAATCCCTTTGGAATTTATTAGCTCACTTGTAGAAGAAGCAAAAACAAGGCACTCGAGGAGTGAGTTACTGGCCATACGGTTTGCGCCATGTAATCCGGTGTGGGTAGTTTCACCAATAGCATACAAATTATCTACATCTGTTTGTCCTTTTAGATCTGTCATCACTCCACCGCAAGTATAGTGCGCTGCAGGTACTACTGGGACGGGTTCTTTAGACATGTCATGTCCAAGCTTCAGGCAGCGAGCATAAACATTAGGAAAATGTTCTTGAATGAATTTTTTAGGTTTATGACTGATATCGAGGTACACACAATCAACACCGACTTGTTTCATTTTATAATCAATTGCACGTGCCACAATATCGCGTGGTGCGAGAACGCCGCGCGGATCAAATTCATGTGCAAATTCTGAACCATTGGGTAGTAGTAGTTTGCCGCCTTCACCACGAACTGCTTCGGTAATCAAATAGGATTTTGCTGTAGGATGGTATAGGCAAGTTGGATGGAATTGCATAAATTCCATATTGGCAACACGACAACCAGCACGCCACGCCATTGCAATGCCATCACCAGAGGCGCCATCAGGATTGCTTGTATATAAATACACTTTACTGGCGCCCCCGGTGGCGATTACTACATGCTTTGCTTTAAAGGTTTTAACTTGATTGTCATCGGTGTCAAGAACATAACCCCCTACACACTGATTGCTTTTGTCGCTGGCTCTTCTTTGTAAATGTTTGTGTGTAGTGATTAAATCAATCGCAATATGATGGTCAAAAAGTTCTATATTATCTTTTTCCCTGGTTTTCTTGATGAGTGCATTTTCAATCGCCCAACCCGTTGCATCTGCAGAATGCACTACGCGACGATGTGTATGACCACCTTCTCGCGTAAGGTGTAAATATTTTTTCCCATCCCTGCCAGTTTCATAAGTAAATTCAACGCCTAGATCTTGTAACCAGGTGATCATCTCCTTGCCATGAGAGACGGTATGCAATACTGCAGCCTCATCACAAAGTCCTGCACCTGCATCCATGGTATCTTCCATATGCTGCTCGATAGAGTCCTCATGATCCATGACGGCTGAGACACCACCTTGTGCCCAGGCAGTACTGCCATCGTCTAAAGGGCCTTTTGAGATAACGGCAATACGATAGTCATCACGCAGCCTTAAGGCCAAGCTTAGACCTGCAGCACCACTGCCAATAATTAAGATGTCAAAATCATGCATTTCAAGACGTAAATCCTAGCTAATCGGATCATATTTTGATCCATTGTCGGCCCATTGTGGCATAGAAGGGTGATCTGGTTAACAAATACATGCCACTTAGCGGTAGAATCCTAATTAGAGTAAGGAATGCAGAACTCTTAACCAAGACCATTGTCATACAGTTGCTAGCTTATAAGTACAAAGCGGCAGTTACAGGAGTTGGCCCAAATGGGCGAGAATAATAACGATAAGGAGCTCGTTAAGAGAGCTCAAAAAGGGGATAAGGTAGCGTTTGATGCGCTCGTGACCAAGTACCATCTTAAGGTGGTTAACTTGGTAATGCGCTTTGTCAAAGATAGTGATGACGCACAAGATGTGGCGCAGGAAGCTTTTATAAAGGCCTACCGTGGTCTTAAAAACTTTCGTGGTGATAGCGCTTTTTATACATGG
>CAZVPJ010000116.1:0-3466 GCA_964629035.1 uncultured Thiotrichales bacterium
TTGGTTTATTTAAGTATCTACCTATCGATTTACCCGATTCATTAGTGGATGTCGAAATTGACAAGCCTAGCCCTAATGCTCATGAACTTCTCGTTCAAGTGCGAGCAGTTGCCGTGAATCCAGTCGATACCAAGATGCGTTCTCCTCAAGATAAAGTGGAAGTCAGCCCACGTATTCTTGGTTGGGACGTTGCAGGAATCGTGGAAGCAGTAGGTCCTGATACCAGCCTTTATAAGGTAGGTGATGAAGTTTTTTATGCGGGTAGTTTTATTCAGCCAGGTTGTAATAGTGAATTTCATATTGTGGATGAACGTATTGTAGGCACCAAGCCCAAAAGTCTGGAGTTTGCGGAAGCAGCGGCTATGCCTTTAACTAGTATCACGGCTTGGGAAGCATTATTTGATCGTCTTGGTGTGGATAGTAACGGTGCAGATGCTGGTAAAAATCTATTAATTATTGGCGGGGCAGGTGGTGTAGGTTCTATCGCCACACAATTTGCAAAACAACTTGCAAAGCTTACGGTAACCGTTACCGCTTCGCGACCCGAGTCTAAAGTATGGGTTAATGATCTTGGTGCTGATCATATTATTAATCACTATCTGGATATTCCCGAGCAAGTGCAAAAATTAGATATAGCGGGTTACGAATATATTTTATGTTTCAATGAGACGGATGAGCATTGGCAGTCCATGGCAACCGTAGTCGCACCTCAAGGAAAAATATGCTCCATTGTTGAAACCGCTGGTGATGTGGACCTTGGAGCGTTAAAAAGCAAGAGCGCTACATTCTCATGGGAGTTCATGTTTACACGTTCCATGTATGAAACAGAAGATATGATAGAACAACATCACATACTTAACCGTGTAGCGGACCTGGTAGATGCTGGCAGCATTAAAACAACAACGCATAAGATTCTTGAGCCTATCAATGCAAAGAATCTAAAAACGGCTCATGAAATAATTGAAGGTAGACACTCTATAGGTAAAATTGTTCTTCAAGGCTGGTGAAGCCTTCACGAATGATTTTAAATTGAAAAATCTATGAAATATAAACTGCTATTCTTGCTGATTATTTTAACAGTATCTATAAGTACTTCTTCCTTAAGTGGTTGTGCGACTAAAAAGAAAAACCAGACGCTTAATTCTTTTGATGAAACGACTAGATTATATGGAAGATTGTGGCGCTGGAGAGAATTTGAAGGCGCAGTCAATATGATTCGTCATCAAGATGAGACTAGTGTGGAAGTCGATATAGAAATCTATAAAGACTTACGTGTTACCGATTATGAAATCAAGAAAGTAGTTATGGCAGAGGATTTAAAGTCTGCTGTAGTTGAAGCAGATATTTCTTATTACTACGAAACCTCTAATAGTGTGAAAGAGCTTCGTGATACGCAGAATTGGTGGTATTTAGAGGAAGCGGGTAAATGGTTTTTAGACGACGAACTTCCGGCCTTTTAATGGTTTATATTTTCTCTTAGAAAGTTACGCCACGCATCGTTCATATCGCCTATTGCAAGAAACGAAGGGTTCAGTAGTGAGTCTTTAGTGTTGTATGGCAGGGTTTGTAAGTCCATGTTTACTATTTCTCCACCCGCTTCATTCACAACACAATGCGCTGCAGCGGTATCCCATTCTGAAGTGGGACCAAACCGGGGGTAGATATCGGCAACTCCCTCCGCCACCAAACACATCTTTATTGAGCTACCCATACTAATCAGTTCGAACTGACCAATTTTTTCTTGTAAGGCTTGTAATGATTTGCCGGCATGTGAGCGGCTACCGCATATGGTGGGTTTAGTATCCGGTGTTGAGGTACGTGATGTAATTTTTTGAGCAGCAGAATTTTGGTTTTGTTTAAAAGCGCCTTGATTTCGACTCGCGTAGTAGCAGACATCTTTAACGGGTATATATACCACTCCCAAGCTGGAAGTATGTTCAGTAATCAGTGCAATATTGACTGTAAATTCCCCATTTCTTTTTATGAACTCACGTGTGCCATCAAGGGGGTCAATGAGCCAATAGTTTTTCCAACTGGATCTTTCGGCAAATGAAATAGAAACGGACTCTTCAGATAAAACAGGAATATCCGGGGTTAACTTTTCTAACTTTTCGACGATTAGGGTATGTGAAGCTAAATCAGCTGTAGTCAGCGGTGAATGATCTTTCTTTTCTTGAATTTCAAAGCCTTCTGCGTAGATTTTCATAATCTCTTCGCCAGCCTGTTTTGCTATTTCACAAACAGGATTGACCAGTTCATTCAGTTGTATATCATTTATATTCATCAGTAATTTTATTATCTAGGATCCCGTTCTTAATGCAAATACCAATAGACTGGAAATCAATATCAGCTGTCTTTCTCGATATGGATGGTACGTTGTTGGATTTGCGTTTTGATAATTATTTTTGGCATGAGCATGTGCCCTTACGATTCAGCGAAAAAAACGAAATAGAATTTCATGTAGCCAAGGCGCAATTATTGGATCGCTATAAAAGCAAAGCTGGCACTTTGGATTGGTATTGTGTGGATTATTGGCAAAATGAACTTGAGCTTGATATCGGGGAACTAAAACAAGAAGTCTCTGAATATATTAAGATCTTCCCAAATGTGGAAAAGTTCCTAGCTACTCTAAAGCATCAAGAAATATATGTGGCATTGGTTACCAATGCTCATCGTAAAAGTATTGCGGTCAAGATGGAGCACTTAGACTTGGAAGGGTATTTTGACAAAATTATTTCTTCTCATGATTATGGTTATGCAAAAGAAGAGCAAGATTTCTGGCACAAGCTCATGCAAGAAGAGCCTTTTGAGCCAAATAGCACATTATTTATTGATGATAATGTAGCGGTATTGGCTGCAGCGGAGAAATATGGAATTAAAAATCTACTTTCTGTCAAACAACCCGATAGTGCATTGCCCGTTCAAAATACCAAGCACTTTGCTGCCCTGACGAATTTCGAGGAAATTATGCCAGCCTAACCTCTTTTCCAACGTTTAAAGCGTTTTTTGCAGTAGGCAAGTAAGGTCTCATAGTCGGGGAAGTATAGGTCAAAATCTTCTTCAGCAGGTGCGTCAAACTCACAGTAATCATTGGTGTGGTCACGGCAAATCTGTGGTCGAGCATCATAGATGCCACAACCCCCGTCGGCTTGTAAATGATTACACTTCGATGCAAAGGATACCCACCACCCTTCGTCATCTTTATAAACGGAAACATTGTTATGGGATACCTGCCAAAGCATATGCTCAAAGTCTAATTTTGTTTTGGGAGTTTCAAGCTCCTCGGTAACATATGAGCAACAATATGAATTCGTGCAAAAACCACATTTGTTCTCAGCGGTAATTTCTACGCCGGGTTCCAGCTTAACTTTTATATCTGCTAATAATTCCATTTCAAATTATCTATTAGTTTAGGGTGTCATTATTATAGACATGCAATGGCATGGAGGGAATAAACTTAAGCAAT
>CAZVPJ010000116.1:3566-5630 GCA_964629035.1 uncultured Thiotrichales bacterium
AAGATGGCTAAAGGAGGTTGGTTTTGAAAGCGCCGATGTGGTGTTTGCATCCATATAATGCCCATATGTGCATTTCGCGGAAAACTGGTTCGAAGTGCATCTGCAATGCCAACAATATGTTCTATGCGTTCTAAGGTCTCTTTAGATTCAGGGAATGCTTCACCATCACGATATCGATCTAAATTACGCAAACGCACTTTGCTAGGTAAATCTAATAGGCTGATGATATCTTTGCCTTTTAATTGCCATTCATCCAAGACGCGCATAATTTGTCTTGTAAGTTCAATTTTATTTTGTAATGAAGGTGACATTTTTGAACTTTAGGGATGCCCACGCTGTGAACAGGATGAGAGTATTTTAATCTTCTTCGTTTGGTTTGTTTTTATTTGGAGGCTTAAACTCGATTACCGTTGAGGTTTTAGGGTCATCTACATATCGCGGACGGTCTATGTTTTTTATACCTGCTTGTTCGCTTAGCTCACGTTCTCTGGCTGAGATTAAGCCAAAACAATCGCGAATATCCTTTATAGTTTGCTCGTTTAATGGATGACGCATACCCGGTCCAGGTGTTGTGTCTTTGACAATCTGGGCGAGCAGCTTGCGCATTACAACTAATATTCGTTGTTCCTTGCTGCGAGTAGTCATAAAGTAACCAATAGATGTTTTGTCATTCTTTGCTATAGCCTAGCAGATTATGCTTTTTATACCATTGATCTTTATACCTAAGGGCGATGATATAGCGTAAAATCAAGCATGTTTTAAAAATAATTTTTATCTTAGTGTGGGAGTTTTACGATATGGATCAAGCACAATTTTCAATCGGTCAGCTGATTGTGCATAAGAAATTTAACTATCGAGGCGTTATCTATGATGTCGATGCTAAATATACAGGTTCTGAAGAGTGGTATGAGAAGGTAGCTAAGTCTAAACCGCCAAAGGACAAGCCTTGGTATCATGTCTTAGTGGATGGTCAGTTGATGACTACCTATGTGGCGGAACGACATTTGGGTATTGATGCAAGTGTTGAACCCATCACGCACCCCTTAACGGAAGACTTTTTTGATAGTTTTGAAAACGGGGCTTACCAAAATTACCGAATCAATAATTAGAAGTTAATGTTTATATATGTTTAGTTCAATTTCAAAATTTGTACAGGAAAAAATTCGTAATGATAAAGATAGTGGGGATGTAGACGAGCAAAAAATAATGCATTTGGCTTCCGCTGCTCTTCTACTTGAAGTGAGCCTGGCAGATTTTAATATTCAAGATGAAGAACTAGAGTCAATAGCAAACTCTTTAACAAAGAGATTTAATTTTTCAAAAACTGAAGTAGAAAATCTTATTGAAATGGCAAAAGTGGAGCAGGAAAAAAATGTTTCCATTCATCCATTTGTAAAAATAATTAATGATAGTTGTTCAGTCGAGGAAAAAAATCTTCTGCTTGAAGATTTATGGCGTGTAGCTTATGCAGATGACAAGCTTGATAAATATGAAGAATACCAGTTACGTAAAATCGCTGATTTGTTATATATACCGCACAGTGTGTTTATAAAAACTAAATTGAAAGTTATTGAGCCTTGATTTAGGTCAGATTGAAAATCGTTTGGTTAGTACGAAAAGTGCTTAACTTGTTTTACTAAGTTAAGCACTTTACTGTTTATACCATGCTTTTCAGGCCTTTAAGTGGGAGCACTTTAATACCTTTGCTTGCTGGTTTTGCTTTAAACATCATTTCTTCGCCAGTGAAAGGGTTAGTACCTTTACGTGCTTTTCTTGCAGGTTTCTTAACAACTTTTATTTTTAGTAAACCAGGCAGATTGAAATACCCAGCGCCACGAGGCTTCAATTCTTTTGAAATTAGACCTTCAAGAGAGTCAAGTACGGATGCAACTTCTTTTCGGGAAAGATCAGTATCTGCAGCGATGCTATTCAGGATTTCTGACTTTGTAGGTGGTTTCTTAACGGATGAGCTTTTTGTAGCGGCCATGCATAGTTCCTCTAATTCGGTGGTAAACAATTAATTAAGTGCGGCGATATGATCAATCACTATGAATATAAATACAA